>CAJPTT010000001.1 GCA_905373565.1 uncultured Treponema sp.
AAAAAAGTTATGAATATGGATTCCAACTTGAACCGCGTGCCGTCTGCTTAAAACTGTAGGTACTGTTTTGTTTTTTAAGTGAGCGCAGCGGGTGTTTTACAAAATCACTCATTAAAAAATATCTGCTTTCATCGTATATGTGATCTTCCATCGTGCTGTCTACATCTTCAGGGCGGGTAGGACTGGGCATTAAAAGCGGTATGGTGCGTATAAAATCGGTGCAGGTGTTAAATACCATAAGCATAGGACGGCCGTCTTCGCCTGTATTTATCAGCATATCGTGCATTATCTGCAAGCCGTTTAGCCTGTCATTGTTTCCTTTAATCATTTTCCAGCCGACGCTTTCAAACTTTTCGGCTATGCTTGCATCATCTTTGTCTATTTTCCCCCAAACGGCAGGGTCTGCTATCATCGTATCTACTCCGTCGGGTATAGACAATTCAAGCGCTCTTTTTGCAACCGATAATGCAGACTCTTTTACTCCCGTGTTCGGCTCATCTTTTTTGCAACCGTACAGCTCACGGTACCGGATAGCACGGCCGTCTTTATTCACGGCCCACCAGCCGATACTGTACGGCTTACTGTACCCCCAGTCCATACTGCATACTTTTACCCAGTCGCAACTGTGCAGCACAAACGGCTTTATAACGTGCTTGCTGCGGTCAAACTCGTCAAATACGCAGCCGTCTGCAATATCCCAGTTACCATAACGCAGCGCAAGGTATAAGCTGCTGTTCAGTAGCCGCAATCGTTTTTCATACTCAGGGTCGTTTTGGGTAAGGATAGCATTGTCGTCAAGGGTGCTTGGTATGTAACAGCGGCTTACCGTCAAGCCATCGCCCACATCCACGTGTTTTATCTGATACGGAATAATCCCGTCAATAAAACGTTGTTTTACCCAGCCGTGTCCGCGTCCGCCCGGGTTTCCCGCAGCTCGAATTCTGCAGGGTGCCCCGTACGGCGAGCGGCAGCGGCTTATCATGTACGTATAGGGAAACGGCGTCGGATTGTTCGTCAACTCATCAAAGGCAATCCACGTATATTGATGCCCCTGATAACGCGTTACATCGGTATCGCTTTCAAGGTAACGGAATTTTATGCTTGCCCCTCCGGGAAAAACAAATGACGGCCGGCCGTTACCGATGCCGCGCGCAACAGCCCCCAGCGGTATATAAAGCTCCGTCGCCCGCAAAAGCACTTCTTCAAGCTCTCCGACGGTTCGCCTGAAAAAGATACCCCGATGGTGTGCACCGTATTCATTCACTCCTTGCAAAAAATCGGCAAGTAAAAAATCGCTTTTGCCGCCGCCTGCGGCCCCGCCGTAAAAAAGCTCAAAGGCAGGGCAGGCAAGGGCGAGCGCCTGCTTCTTTTGCGGCTTCCAGATAACTCGCTCCGGCTGTAATCCGTGATATTTTTCTAAAAATGCTTTTGAAAAAACATACGGCTGTGCATTCTCACGTTCATTTTCATCAGGCACTTTTATTCATCCTTGTTACTGGCAATCGTATTGTCAAATTGAGCTGCCATTTTCTTAAAGTCCTCTTCTGCAACTTGTCCTTGCAGTACAAAAATCGGGGAACGGGAACCGTTCGGGTCAACGTCCCGCACCAGTTTAAGGTATTGTGCCAACGGCTTCATAAACTTCTCACGATTTACCAGCACTACCTCGTAATAGACTTTCCCTTGCGCGTTTATGCGCTCAAAGATATTTTGTATGCACTTTGCCTTATCTCCCAAATCTGCAAGGTTTTTGGTTTTCAATCGGCCGCGTGCGTCGATAATGTCGGCAGGATTATACGTTGCTAAAAGCGCCATGTCGTGCAACACCCGGTATACATTTTCCTCGTCTACATCCGTTTGCGTTATCTTAAACAGTTTTTTAATCGCTGCTTTTACCTTAGTCTTTCTTAGCAGTTTGTGGGCATTCACGGCAGCCGTATTATCATCAACTTCTTTTACGCTATTATCATCATTTTTTTTGCGATAAGCGGCCTTGTAGGCCCTCGTGCCGCACATAAAACAGCGCTCATCGGTGCAATAATGCAGCACAAACAGCCGTATGCGGCCGCTTAACCCCTCATCCCATACCGTATCCGCATTATTTTGCGCATTTTCCGCCGTCTCAACCTGTGTCATCCGCTCCTACCTGTTGTTTTTTCGCCTTTTGCGCCGCAAGAAGCTGCTGAATGTAGTCGGGCGCATCGGGGTTTACGTTGTATTGCTTACATTGTGCAGCCAAAAAGTCGCTATAACTATAGACTTGCTTGCCTTTAGCGGATTCGGCGACCATTTTATCATAATGACGCTGCCACGATACGCCTTTCGGCTGCAAAATGCGCCCGACTTCACCCAAAACGATCGAAAAAACGCCGTTTTTAAGCAGATTTGACGGCAAAATAGGCATGTCTTTGTAATATTGGTGCTGCTCTGTTAATTTTTTGAAGCACCTGCAAAAGTTAATCGCTATAATTTCGCCCGTATTTGCCTTATCGGATAAGGCAACCATGCGATGAGTAAGCTCGACAAGTGATTTTATCTGCTCATCCTTGTTTTGATAGCCCATAGGGTTATATTTATCAAAAAAATCTTGCAAAACTTGCAAAGTATCAAGATATTCCTGCCCGCTAACGCCTTTACACGGTTCGGCCGCTCTATCTTTCATTCCTTCACGACGGTTCTCGGTCTTTGTGTCTTTCTCGGAAGTATCAGGGAGTATGTTTTCCGTCACCTCTTTTTTCTCACGGTTCTCTTGATTTTCTCCGGCCTCTATCCGGTTCTCTTTTTCCCTCTCTCTCTTTTCATCCGGTGTAAGCGCTTGCGCGATGGCGCAGGGCGCGCTATGCGCGCACAAGGCATCGTGCGCAAGGCGCGCCGCTTCTTGTGTGTGTGTCTCTTTTTTCTCTTTCTCTTCTTTCTGCGCTCTCTTATCTATCTTCTCTCTTATCTCTCTATGTGTAGCGACACTTTCGCGCTTTTTGTCGCTACATGGCATATGTAGCGACATTTTTTCCGATTTTGTCGCTACATCTTGAGCGTTTTTTGGGCTCGCATCGCTTGCGTTGCCGCTTGTTTTTTCTTTTTGTCTTAATTGCGCCTCGACGGCCGCGCGCCTCTGCTCTGCCGTAAGAGGTGCCCTGATTGTTCGGTCGCGATTCGGCGTATCCCATTCGACAAACATAAATATGCGCTCAGTTATCTTATCCATAATGCCGCGAGAAGCAAATAAATTGGCTATGACAAAAACATCATCGGGATTGTCGATATCCATAGCGTCTGCAAATACAAGGCCGTCTTCAATATCGATTACGCCATAGTCATCAGCAAGACAATAGGCGGTCGTAAAAAAGAGCAGGGCGCCATGCCGTAAATGCGGCGCAAGCTGTTTTTGGATAAACCTTATTTTAACATTCGAGATTGCGTCGCGCGGAAACTTGCGCCAGGGTAAATCTTCTACTCCCATGTGTTCTTCCTTTTTTTAAAGTTTTAATAAGGCATACATACCGCGCTCGGGCGAGTATACCGGATATTTTAAGCTCAATGTTGTTACCACCTGATATGCGCCTTTTTTATCAAGGCCCGTTTCCCGCCTTATTTGCTCGAAACTTACGGGGCTTTTTTTAAGCAGCTCATATAAGTGTTCGTAGTCAACATATTTTCGTTTTCTTTCTATATAATAATAGTCAAATAGCTGTATGCGCTCGCCGATCCAGCGCATTACAGGGACTGCCATACTGTTGCCTATAGCCTTGTAACGCGGTCCATCCGGGCATTGTTCAGGCTGCTTTCCGCGCCAACTGATTCGCGTCCAATTATCCGGAAAGCCTTGCAAGCGCTCGCACTCAAGCGGTGTCAAACGTCGCACACGGCTTTTTTGTACTGTAAGATTTTCCGATCCATATCCGTTATCACCGCCGCTTGAACGCAGTGTACCGCAGCCCTCACTATAACCGCCAAAAGAAGACGCACTGAAAACGGCGTTTGTTCGGCTATTTGTATCAAGCGTGCCGGCAATGTTTTTACGTGTAACAGGGTTCTGTCTACCATTAACAACATACACACCAATTGCGTATCGCCCGCTTGCTATTCCGTCCATATCTAGACCTCTTGTTCCAAAGCCGCTCGTAAGCGTTCCGGCAGCTTCTTCCGCCGCCGTTTTGCCCGGCGCAATATACCTTTGCATGCCGACGCTGTCAAATAATACCGCTGCGGCACATCGCCAGTTTCCAAGACAGCCGACAACGTAGACTCTTCGGCGCCGTTGGGGCACGCCGAAGTATTGAGCGTCAAGAACTCGGTAGGCGAACCCATACCCGCACTGCGCCAATAACGCAAGGAAGGTTCCAAAATCCCGTCCGCCGTTTGATGACAGAACTCCGGGTACGTTTTCCCAGACGATCCAGCGCGGCTTATAATAAGACGCAAGAGCGCAGTACGCGAGCATGAGACTTCCTCTGCTGTCATTAAGACCTTGCCGAAGTCCTGCGACACTAAAAGACTGGCAAGGTGTGCCGCCGACCAAAACTCTAAATTGTCCGACATTCTCCCACTCCCGAAACCTTATCATATCGCCGTAGTTTTTCACGCCTGGAAAACGTTGTTCAAGCACTGCGCAGGGGAACTTTTCTATCTCCGAAAATCCGACCGCTTGCCACCCCAAAGGCCCCCAAGCGACAGATGCGGCTTCAATACCCGAGCAAACCGATAAGTAGGTCATTCTTCTACCAATTCACCGCAGGGGCTTCCATCGTCGGCAAAAACAAAGCCGTCAAACAAAGCGTCGACGCCAAAAGTATCTTGCCATGTTTCTACTGTGGCCTCGTCGTACGCCACAATCGCATAACACCTATTGCTTATCGTGTCTTTTACCCACCCGCCGTGTGCTCGGATTGCGTCCATCGCTTCCTTTATACTTTCAAAGGGTTCGTACTTCGGCGGCTCGATAACATAAGCAAGTGCAAAATTCCCACCGTAATCATCGCGAAAACGGCAAACATAATCACAATCAAGAGATTGTGTAAACCTTCCTGTTCGTTCGCTTTCATCATTTTCAATCGCACGCATAAGGTCGGCTAAATTATTTGCAAAAACGCATTTACTGCCAATCTTTAATTCATCCGCGTTAAGCGCGGTGTACACACGTGATTTGTCAAATTTCATTTATGAATCTCCTTAAAGTCCGCCTTTATTCGTCTTCGTTGTCATTCTTATAGTTTTTAATGCAGCGCAAAAGATCGGATAATGAAAGGTGCACGTATATATCTTTTTCTTCGATATACAATTCAATAACATCGCCACGGCGGGCGACAACTTTATAAGGAAGAAATTTGCTCGTCCCTATATCGTTCTTAAACTTCACCATAAAACAGGGTGCCGATGAACGGAGTTCTTGCTCCGGAAGATCGTAACACACAGGGTGTTTCAAACTTTCTTTTTTAGTTTTCATGAGTAAGCTCCTTTCTGTTATTTTTTTTCGCGCTACTTCGGTATTGCCGTTTTATCCGGTTGAATACGTTTTCCGCGGATAAATATCCCAACACCGTATCACCGCTATCTTCCATTTCTCCTTGTGTCATAAGCCCTTGTATTTCTAGAAGATCTTGGTCTCTGCCGTAGCTTCCGTCGTGTTCAATCACCGAGCATATAACGGCGCCTTCGGCAGGATAAATAAGATGAAAGCCACCAAGCATCATCATAAAACGGAACGGTATGGCATCTTCTTCAAGCATTTTTTTCAGTCGAAAAATCTCGTTGTATTTTCTCCGTATCATAGATCTCAGCTCCTTTCGTCCTCTTTCTTTATGTGATGTGCAAAATGCGGACACTGTAACGGCACGGGGTGCGTTTCTCCATATATTTCACAGTCCCGGTCTTCTCGGTTCCACGTCGGGCACACGTCGCGGCATTTGTATTTTTTGTGCGCATTTCTTTTTCCGTATATATGTAGTTGCTCATGTTTTCACCTCGCCTGCACAAAAGCCGGCTTTTTGTGTTTTAATAAGCGGTGCAAAATTACTGTTTGCGATGATTTCTTCATACGCATAACACTTTGCTTCAAGCACACTCTTTTCTTTTATCAGATTTTGTACGTACACATCTTCTTCTATAGCCCAGTCCATGATTGTTCCTTTTATGTCGTCCATATTTTTTTGACGAAAATAACGAAACGGACTGTCTTTGTCATCTCTATCCGCAAACAGTTTTTCAAACAGATTTTGTAAATTCATTTATCCACCAATTTCCCGCACGGCGTACCATCATCGGCAAAAATAAAAAAATCGAACAACTCTTTCGTGTTATACCAGCCATCACCTGTGCGTATTATTTTCCGGTCTGTTGCAAATACAATAAATTGCATTCCGCTGTCTCTCTGTATTATCCAATCACCATGTTTTTTAATCGCTTTCATCGCCTCTTCGACGCTTTCAAACGGGCGATATTTGTTCTCTTTCAGTAGATCAATAAGATAGGCGTATATATACGCGCAATCAAAGGACCTAAACCGCGCAACGCTATCATCACCGTACAGACCGGTTAACTCTTCCACGCCGCCGTCAACGCCCTCGCTTTGCACTTTTATCCGCAGGTCTTGTATCGTGTCTGCAAAAAAGCATTTACTGCCAACCTTTAATTCATCCGCATTAAGCGCGGTGTACACACATGATTTGTCAAATTTCATTTTGTTTACCCCTCAAAGTCCGTCTTTATCATCTATTTTCACAATCATCCCGCCGAATACTTTTTTTAACAGGTGTATGCCTCGGTCTATTTTTACGCCGGCAAGGCGCAGCATATTAACTTCGTACGGACTGTACTTTGTCCCGTCATCGGCTGTTATCTCAAGGATGCTTCCGTCCGTAGGCGATAGTTGGTTTACCGTTATATACTGGTTAAGCGCATCGCTTCTTATTTTATACGTGCGGTACACGGCCATTTAAACCTGCCTCTTTTATCCATTCATCGACTGTTTTTACCTCGATCTCCGCTTCAAAGGCGATGTGCAGTTCGAGGTCGCTCCCGCGTGAAGGGTAATTATCATTTATATATGCAAGATACCTTTTGCGGCTTAATACCCGTAAACACTTACGCATGCATTTATTCCAGTCCGTTTCCTTGCCGCAAAAAAGGACGGGGTTTGATACTTTGTATCCTGCTTTGCTCAAAGCCTTATGGGCTTTCATAAACTTTTCCCTATAGTTCGGGTCGCGGCTGATGGCACCGCACAAATACAAATCCTTCTTTTCCCCGAACAACCGCTTAAAAACGTGTTTCATTTTTCACACCGCCTTTTCATTTTCTATAAAATCAAACAATGTCGGACTGGAGCTTTCAAGGTCGGCTTCTTTAAGGTAAAAAAGTCCGTCATGGTAGCTTTTTGCGTTTAACTCAATCCCGATACCTTTGCGGCCCTTTTTTACCGCGCATAAAGGCACCGTCATTAAACCTGCAAACGGGTCAAGTACCGTATCTCCCTTGTTCGTATAGCGCTCGATAATCCTATCTACTATGTCTATCTGCAAAGGACATATATGCATTTCAAGCTCTTTTCTCGATTGTTCGCTGTTAAGCGTATGCATGCGGTTAATATCATCCCAGACCATACCGCTCCAGCTTCCGCAAGACACAACCGAAAAACTTGCCGGCAGCTTGTCATCATCGTCCAAATCCTGCGCAAGGTGCGTATGTTCCTCATAGTCATACACCGTCTTTCTTGAGTACTCGCGGTACGCTTGTCCGATATCGGTTATCGCGCATTCTTTAAGCTCGTCGCTTGTTAAAAGCCTGTCTCCGCTCGATCGCCAAAAAGCGCTTGCGTCAATCTGCCATTGCGCCCGGCCGTAATCTGCCTTGTCTTTTACTACCGGTGTATCAGCGTAGGCGCGCGAAGTGTCGCTGGGCAGTTTGCGGAATAACAGCACGTATTCAGGACAACCGACACCCATTTTCGTGCCGTCCTTACATTGCTCGGTCCAACCGAGCCTGTAGGTTTGATTGTTTTCGCGCACCACATCGGTCAACACGATAATCCTGCCCATGTACTGGAAGCCGTGCTTGATAAAATGAAAGACGGTCATGTCGCTAAACGGATCGACCGTCGGCATACCCGTACCGGTTGCATTACCGAATAAAATCCTGTCCTTTACATGAATAGCTGCAATACGGCCGGGCTTTAAGACGCGCAAAAGTTCCGGCGTCAAATAATCCATCTGTTCAAAAAACCGGTTATTGTCTTCGTTGTGCCCGAAATCGTTATAACTGGGTGTATATTCGTAATGATTTGAAAACGGAATAGAGGTATGGATAAGGTCGATACTGTTATCCGCCATATGCGGCAGTTCCAGACAATTATCATTATTGATGGCAACGTAATTTTCGCCCTTACATTCCTGCCGATCGATACCGATAGTACGTGCAAGTTTTTCAATTGTTGATGTACTCGAAAGCCCGTTCTTTTTGATAATCTCGGTCATCTTTTCGACAAGATAATTGTGCTGCCGCCATTTTTCCTGCAACGTGTTTAATATCGATTGCTCCGATTCTGCGTAGACGATGTGGATTTCAACCTTTTCTTTTTGCCCGAAGCGGTAGATGCGGTGTATCGCCTGTATAAAATCGTTGAACTTATAACCGATACCTAGGAATATGGCTTTATGGCAATGGTACTGCATATTGCAGCCTTGCCCCGAAATGTCAGGCTTTGTGGCAAGGTATTGCACCTTGCCCTTTTCAAAATCAAGCGTCAACTCCGTGTTTTTCTCGTAATCCTGCGATCCGAACACTTCGGCACACGAGGGCAGCGCTTTTTTTATCGCATGCCGCTCAACCTCCAAATCGTGCCAGATAACAAAATGGTCGTCCGGTGCGGCATCGAGTATCTCTGTCATTTTTTTAATACGGTACGGCAGACTGTCCCGTTTTTCTTTTGCCGCCTCTTTTAAGCCCAGCGCCGCATCCCGGAATAATTTTACCTGCTTGTCTTTATCAAGCCCTGCCGTCGAATGGTCGACGTCTACTTTATGGTAAATGACCTGCATTTCGGGCAGCACATAGCCAGTATCGTCATAGCCTAAATCGGACGGCTTGGTGATAAAAAGCGCCCATGTCGATACCCACAGCCAAAACTCTTTTTCTTTATGCGGATAAAGCGTAAGGTTATTTGCTTTTGTACTGTCCCGGTGAAAAAAACGGGTTAAAGCCTGCCCTGTATCCATTACGCCTAAAAAGCCCGCATAGTGGATAAGCTCTTTATAGCGGTTCGGGCTGGGCGTTGCCGTTGCGACAAACTTATATTTTACCGACTTAAACTTCGGCAAAAACTCCTGGTACGTCTTCGAGCCGAACGAGCGCAAAACCGACGCCTCATCAAGCGATACGGCGGTAAAATAATCAGGCTGTATATCGCCGTCGCGTACTCGCTCATAATTGGTTATTAAAATCCGCTCTTGTGCGATTTCGGCTTCCGCCTGTGTTTTTATGTACCGGACCCGTAAACCGTCAAGTAAGTTCGCCGCATCTTCTTGGAACACATGTACGATATTCAACGGGGTTACGATAAGAGCCTTGCCGTCCTCGCGGGTTAAAAGCAAGCGCATTATTTCAAGCTGCGTGATCGTTTTCCCCAAGCCGAACGCACTGAAAAGAGCGCGCTGTCCGCCTTTTAATGCCCACAATACACTGTCCCTCTGGTGCGGTTTTAAGGCAGGATGTACGTCTTCCGGCAAAAACTCAATACCCTTATCGGGGGCTATTTGTATTTTGCTGCGCAAAAATTGTTCGTAGGTGGGTTTTTCAGTTATCATATACAGCCCCTAGGCTTGTGCTTCTGCGATCGAAATGTTACTTGCTTTTAGCTTAAAGCCTTCGGCAGCATTCAGATAAAACCGTTTAAGATTGCTATCAAGCATATTGCGAGCTTTTAGCATACACTCGTTGCGCTTACCCGCGAGATACTCATAAACAGAAGGCTCTTGCCGGCGTAAGCTTTGGACGATGAATGTTTCTTTTTGGCCGGACTTATTCTCCGGCACAGAAATAATTACGGCAACCGGCCGCTCCCACCATTTTTCATTTACAGGTTTTTCCATTATAATCTCCCCGGGCAATAAAAAAAGCACACTCGGCGGTGTTCGTCGCCTTGTGTGCTTAAAAAAAAGCGCCAAAAGCGCTCAGGCAGCCGAACACCATACCGCCTGAGAGCTCTTATTAAGTAAATGACCTTGTATAAAAATCATTTACTGTATGGGGGTATTATAATCATAGATTAGCTACAGTGGAAAATATTTTACTTGCATTTTTCCATATGTTAAGTTAATATATTTTCAGAGGGTATTAAGCGTGAAAAAGGTAGTTATTGTTTTTGTTTTAGCTATATTGTCTTCAAAGATTATAGCAAAAGAAACTCTTTCTATTGGTTTTCAATACGGAAACATTTGGGAAAAAATAAGCAAGCCGGAAGGCACGGCGACATCATGGGTAGGATCTCCCGGAATAGCACTTAATGCCTATAGCTTTAGACGGCACCCAAATATCGGTATTTTTATTCAAGACAGTTTTTTGTTTCCTGCAAACTCTCGCCTGACGGTAAATGGCATAACCGTTGTAGATGGAGTAAAAGAAACAAATTTTGCTTTTTTGTTTGAATTTGCAATAGGACCTGTATACAGATTTAACCTATCAGAAAAGACAAGCACCAATATAGCTATAGGACCAAACATCTCATTACTCAACACAAAAGCGGAAAAATATATCTATAATCCCTTTTTGTCTATAACTGAGTGTCTTTATGTTAAAAACTTTGCTTTTGCCGCAGGCTTCATGATAAACTCAAACATAAAGCGTAATATTACTAAATTTTTATGTATTGACATAGGGGCAAAATTCGTATTTGATTTTGCAAATTATATAAAAATTACCTCAAATGTCACTGCTATCCCGAACGTATCAAGATGGAATTCTGGATATTTTGGCTTCCATCTTGCGCCCTATATCGCTGTAGGTTTCAATATTTAATTTTGACCTTACACAGTTTTTACGAAGTCTTGCCCTTGTACAGACGTTGAGAACTTAGCAAAGCTGTTTGCGCTATTCGGGAAATATGGGAATATTAAAAATAAAGATCTGGAATATGTGTGTCGATATACATAACATGAAAAGATACACTGTCGCATTGTTTTTTGTTGCTTTTTGCTCCGTTCTTTCAGCGCAAGTATTTACGTCGGTAGACGCGCAATACGATTGCGCATACAAATTTAAAAGTGAAACAACATCCGCACAATGGGATACACAGCTTGTGTACAAGTTATCTGCCTATTGGTTCCCTAATAATAGCCCGTTCGGCGTTTTTTCATATGTAAGCGGGGGAGTGTTGCCGCTAACGCGAGGGTATTCTATTGATAAAAAAGTTACAGATTTTTTTATTATGTTTAACCCGCGTATAGGTATCGGTGCAGGATTCAAATACCCGGTAACACAGAAAATAATGCTAAAAACGGGAATAGCGGCAAGTATCGATTTTCAGATTCTTCAAAGCGAATTCAAAACAACGCACATTCGTCGCAATGAAGCGAAACTAACCGATTTTATTGTGATATTCGGCATAACAAATGACATAGGGGCTAAGTATACACTTTCAAAGAGTCTTTATATTGACTTTGGAGCAACCTTGGGATTATGGTATGCAAATTATATCCACAGTAAAAATATCTACAGCACCCGCCCGACTGATATTATCGATAGATGGGAGAAAAAATATTTTAAATTTTCCGCCGCTCCATTTGTAGGGTTGGGACTAAAACTCCCTCTGTGAATTACGGTACGACGTGTAACAGGTTTTCGCTATCCCGATATATTGTTCCTGAAACATAAGAATCACTATATCCAACCGGCAAATTTCTTAGCAAGAGGGTAAAACTCTCTGCATTAAGCGTTATTTGTAGCGGCGAGTCAATTTTGTCTCCTTCAATGATTTCTATTTCTTTAGGGTCCTCTTTATAATCATAGTCTTCTTCTTTGATACGATGAAGTTCATAATCTAAACGCTTTAAGACAAGGTATGTTCCGTTTTTATAAATTTGTTTAGTTCCATCCTGATAATACAATTCCATTTCCGTAAAGGCGCCCTTCGCATGTTGTCTCCATACTCTGCGAAAAGTCCTTCCGAACACATCTCTTTCACACCCACCATTTGCGTGTACGACCCGGTCGAAGTCTCTATATTTTATTAGAAAGCCTTTTAGAGCTTTTACATACATTCCCGTACACAAGAAAAACCCTTGCCCGTGAATAGTTTCCGAGATTTTTTTACAAACTGTATACACAAGTGTTCCTGCATTAAAGGAGAAAGAGTTTTCTCCCGGCGATTTAAGCGCTAATAACAAAGGCCCCGCTTCGATAGAACCACTAAAAAAACTTTGTCCGTCCGGAGTTACCTCGAATATCTTTTTATTATCTTTTGTTGCTCGCACCCCTGCTGTTTCATTTATCACCAGTTCAAAGTTATCGGGGTTCGCCGTGTCGCTGTCTACCAGCAGCTTTTTAGTTACCAGCTTATCAATGAACGCTTCGTTCGTTGCCAGCTTGCTTATAAATGCATCGCTGGTAATAAGTTTTTCGACAAACGCTTCCTGTGCTACTAACAGTTTGGCAAACAGCGCCCCGTAATGTCCTGTATCTTGTACCAGTTCAGGGATTTCACAAATATGGGATAGACAAGCTTGGTATTGTGCTTCGTAATTATATTCAGGCTCAAGGTTAAGCCACATCATTCCAGTCCAGCGATAACACACGCCCGCTTTCCATCCGCCGACGGTTTTACTCATAAGTACCCAATCGCCGATACTCGCATATACGGCACCCAAATGCTCACCTTTAACAATAATGACAACTCTGTTTGCCGGTACTGTTTCGCATACGCCTAAATATTTTGCTGCCGTATTTTGCGCTATATTCTCTATCTGAGTCGGTGGCATACCGCTACTTATAAGATAGTACAGACCGCTTATCTGCTCTTTTTTTAACAGCTCTTCATATATGCAGACTTCGTCAAAAGTTGCATGAGTTTTCCCGCCGCCTAAAACAAAGCCGTCAGAAAGGTCTATCGGCTTATTTCCCGTTGGCACTTCATGTACAAGTGTCGCATTTTTATATATTTTTAAGGTACCGTTTTTGATAAACATAAACACCCAGTGAGTAAGTTCTGTGTCATCAATAAGTTCAGTTTCTATATCAGTTCCATTCGGCAGCGTAATATGCAACTTACCTGTTGTATGGTCAAAAAGAGCGGTACAGTTCTTAAATACAAAAATGCCGCGATCGCTATCTGTTTCCGGTACACCGTCCCATGTTCGCCAAAGCGATAAGCTCATAACATTATAGCTTCCCGTTATGGCAACACTGCCATGTCCTGCCGGTAAATACACCGCGTTTCCCAGTACCCCCGTTACAATTTGCGCATCGGGCGGTAATACCATGTTTGCCACTGCATTGGGCGCGTAATTGATCGCTTCCATTTATTCTCCCTCGCTTTCGGTAAACATACCGCCAAAATAAAAATATCGCTCATTTTCAGGCACCTGAATATCCAGTTGCAAACAGTGCAAACCCGATATGTCAATTGTGTTTGCGGTAACCTCGCTTGCGCTCATGTGGATAAAGCTCCAGCGATATTTAAACACATCGTGCCGGATTCGGGCAAAATTGCCGACAGGGATTGCATCGTATCGGTATACGGTATGTGTTTTCGCCCCTGAAAAAACGGGGTTAGGGATATTGTAATCGTTCCAGCACAAAACGCCGATTAAAAAGGCTTTGTCCGTTTTTTGGTACGGTATACGTACATCTTTGTAAGTTTTGTTTGTGGCAAAATACGCCATTGTCAACTGCTCATATAAATCGTAGTATATTGCTTTGCCTTGTGAGCCGTAGAAATCGCGGGTAAGCACATATGACGGAGTCCATAAAAAATCGGTGTTGCGCTCGGCATACGCCCAGCCGCCGATATACCATGTTGCAACACTTGACGACAGGGCAATATACGCATAGCCATTGTCGTCAAGGTGCAAGTCGGAGCTGTTATAATTAAAGGCAATCCACTGATAGTAACGGCTTACCCATGCATGAGCGTTGTCCGGGCCGAGCGTAACGGATTTACCGATATCGCTATGTTTATCCGCGCACCCGCTGCCTAAAAACGTTACGGGGGCCTTACTCACCGGGTCTGCAAGCCATGCGCTTATTATACCGTGTGCCCAGCTGTCAGCATTTGGATATTTTATAAAAAAGGTGCCATCATTGTTTGCACCAGGTTTAAACTTAATTACAACATAGTTGACGGGTACTTGATTAGTACAGTTTGTTATGGTCGTTTTACCCTCGCAGGTTATCATGTTTTGCGATTTCCACTTTCCGTATTTTTTTATTTGACCCGCACCCACGTTGATAATATCGGTTATCGGCTCGTCGGTAAGCTGATAATCGGCTAAGCCGTCCCAGATTATTTTATGATTACTGTATAACGACGGCGGTAAAGGCCTCGTTTGCTGTAACAACGCCAGATTATTATCAATTTTATTGTTAAGCTGATTATACGTGTCGGTCAAGCGGTTGACCGCTTGCAATATTTGTTCGTTTGTCATTCTACTTTATCTCCTCTATATGACTTTTATGAACGGGTATACCGCATAGCTTTTTACGCGGTTGTCTTCTGCCGTCGGTACCACGCGCGAGGCGTCAAAGTTTTGTATATTTGCATAGTCATTATACTGCGATGTTCCGGCGTCGATCGTACCGATTGCTTCAACATTAAAAGCGCCTTCGCCGAGAGCATGGTTGGCACCAACAGTGCCCTGCGCACCAAAACGCCCCGTAATGTTACGTATCGCATCGCCCTGATACTCCAGCGCCATACCTGCTCCGCCGCGTCCCGCCCCGTCGTCGACTGCTCGCAGCGACACGCCGCGTAAGTCGGGCAAGCGCGGGTACCCGAAGCGGTCATAGCCCAAATAGTTTTTTTTGCGCGGGTCGCTAAAGTTTTTAAGCCAAAACGCGTAGTATTCGGGATATAGCTCCGGCACAAACGCATAGCCGTTTGCGTACAAAAAGCCGTAGGTATAGCCCTTGCTTGTAAAATAGCGCACCTCGCCGAGTTGCCCCGATTCGCGCACGAAACGGTCGGCTGCGGCATTATTTACCTCGTCGATTTTATCTCGTATAAAGGCTTCAATTTTATTTTTTTCATTAAAAACAAATGTATGTACGTCATTTTTATATTCGTTTGTTGTATTCTGTATAAGTGTTTCAACTTCTGTTTTTGCCTCGTCGATAACGCCTGCAACATCCGATTTTTTCAATTCGCCGGTAAAAGACCATATATTGCCCAATATGTCTACTACCGCATAACAGCCTGATCCGTACGTTTTTTCCGTTATGTGCTGTACAATAGTTTGTGTGTGTTCCTTTCCGGTAGTAATTGTTACGGCTTTAGTTCCTGTTAAACGGTACACAAACTGATATTGCTTTGCTCCGTTCCCGTTTGCCTCGTCAAAATAAATATAAAAGGTACAATCTTCTTGAGGTTCTCCTTTCAAGATGATAACGGCGTTTAATGCGTCAAAAAAACTCATCCGCACTTCTGTTCTGCCGGTTAAATCGTATTCAATGACAAAGCTGTGCCATGCCGTAAAAGAGGGGTTGACCTTTGCAATATGACGTTGTTTTTCGTCAAAGTTGCAGTATAAACTGCTTTTTATTTTGTGCGGCAGGCCGATTTTCGCATCGGAGCCGTCTTTAGCTATCTGTAGTGCTGCAAGATTTTTATAGTAAGTTGCAAACGTCTTGTTAAAGATTTCTCGGTCAACCGTAAGAGGCGTGCTCATATCGTCAAAGATTTTAAGCTCGTTATAAAGATATGCAACTAAAGTATTGTATGCTTTTTTATAAGCCTGTATATCTGTCATGTTCTTTTTGGCAGTTTCTGCTTTTATAAGCACAACCGGATATTCTGTTTCTATAATCGTTATTTCTTTTTTTAATAATTGTTTTTCATTCGCACTGATAACGCCGTCAGCCGATATGTTTTCGTATAACTTTTGCATTTCAGCCACAATACGCTTTTGTTGTGCGTCGCTTGTTTGCAAGTGCGTGTGTATAGAGTTTAACCGGTCGTTATCCAGCTTCCCCAGTACATTAAGAGAGCCGACGGTTAACGCTTCGTAACTCTTATCGTTTGCTTGCAAGTTCATTATCTTCTCCCCCAAAGAGCGTTCGGTATATCACCGGTAAAAACCTGTTCTGCCGCATATAGCGCTTCTTTTGTGCCGCTGGTCGGCAAGCCCAGTGTAAGACCTGCGGCTTCTGCGTATCTGGCGGCTGCTTTTTGTATATCGGCATCCGACAAGGCCGCCGTTCCTTGTGCGAGTTTTTCCGCCGCAGCATATATACTGGTACTGCCTCTGTAACGTGTTTTTCCCGTTATCAGCTTTTCCGATACACTGTCTACGATACCGTTAATAACCGGCACGCTGTCCGTGTACTGCGTAAAGGCGTAATACACGCCGCGCTTAATTTTATCCTTATCATCGTCGTCATCGCTGCCGAAGCCTTCCGTAACCGCACCTACCAATATACCTGCAAGCGCATAGCCGGTTATAATGCCGGCAGCCCGGCCGTATTGCTTGTTACGTATCGCGTTCGGTAAATCGTGGCGGACATTGTTATAGATAACGTTGAGCGAGCTTTGAAACTGCAAAAGCATGCGCAGCGCTTCGCCGCCCTCACGAAAAAGCGGGGCAAGCTCTTCGGCCCTGCCTGAAGGCTGCGTGCGCACCAGCACGTCATCGGCATAGCGGCTCGCTTGCATGTCAATATCGTTATCGCTTAACGGTTTTTCAAGGCTTGCATTCTTTTTTCTTAAACGTGCTTCTTCTTCGCGATAGGCGGCAAGCCAACCGGGAGCAACACAGGTGCGGTCAATCCATTCCAAGCCCTGCATACCCAGCTGCTGGGCTTGTGTGATCGCTTTGCCCGCTTTTGTTTTTGCGTTCTGTGCAAGTTCGTCGGCGATTGTCTGCATCATATCAAAGCTGCGGTTTTTCATTAAAATGGAGCGCGAGTAGATGAAATCTTTCATCTTATCGTGGTGTATCGTCCAATCAACAGCCGCTTTTGTGTAATTGATAGGGTTTACATACTGCAAAAAAGGGGCGGGACTGGTAATTCCTTGTTTTATAATGCCTGACAGTTTCCAACCCAAATATGCGGCAGCCGTATTGCCTCGCAAGACGCGCAATACCTTATCGGTAGATGAGTACACCCGACCTGCCGTCGGATCGATGATTGTGTTCACCTGTTTGTTAAGATAGCTTACCGCTTCTCGCCCGTAGGTCGTCTCAAGGTCTTTTATAAAACGTTCCGAGCCATAGCCTTTAACTACGCGGTTTAACTTTTGTGCATATTTATCATAGGCAAATAATCGTTCATTCGCTTCAACGCTTTGCAGATACGTTGATATAACATCAAGTTTTATCGGTTTTTGATAACCGCCCGATATGTCGGTACGTTCTTTTGTTTGTCCCTTTGCAATGCCGTGTCGCGTACCGGTTGCAAACTCGCCCTGTATTTTCTTTTGTGTTTGCCGTGCATCTTCCTCGCCCGATACGTCCAATCGCTGCATGGGAAAATAATGTTCCACGATTTCGGTTATTTTATTGTTTACCTCTTTGTCGTGTTTTTGCAAGCGTTCTCCTTGTTCTTTGTATTCTTTTTGTAAGTAAGTAACAAGGCTTGAAAGCCGCTTGTCTTTTGCTAAAAGCTCTTCTGCTTTTTTTACCACCGTATTCAAGCGCCGCTCGGTAGATACGTCAAGAGATGTTTTGCCGTCCCCCTTTTGGGCAAAATCACGCTCTTTTTGTTCGGCAAAGTTTCCGTACTGTACCGCTTCGCGCGATCTCTCATCAAAACTTGCAAGATATACACCGAGTATCTCTTTTACGGTAAGTGTTAACGACCTTCCTTCAAGCGGATTATGTATATTCTCGTAAAACTTATCAAACACGACCTTTGTATCAAGCTCCGATAAATCAAGTTTATGGTCTTTCAAAAAACTATAAAAAGAGTCGATTTTTTCATCGGTATTTTTCCGAAATACCGCATTGCATTCTCGCTGTTCATATTCAAAAAGGTCGTATAGCGTACCCTGACGGCCGCCGTCAAGCATTTCAATAAAGGCATACGGTCGCATTGCCACATACTTTGCTTTTCTCAAAAATGAACCGATGCCGCCGGTTTTACTTTTTTCTTCCTCGCTCCATGCAGCAGGTGTTTCTTTGTATAAAGCCTTCCCGCGCCAGTTTTTAGCATTTCTAAAGGCCGAAATTCCGTCCATACGTATGCCTTCCGCTTCTGCACGCAACGCCGCTTTTTTCGCAAGATATTTTTTTCGCCCGTCTTTGTACACTTCATCTATTTTTTGTGCAAGCTCTATCAATTCATCGACCGTCCACTGTTTTAAGGGGCGGTGCGTAAGGCGAGCTGCCAACGTTTCCCCAAGAGTTGCCGCAGCTTCTTGTGCGATTTTTTCACTGCTCATCGCAGCGGTTTTCATGTCATAAAAGTTTTTCTCGGTTCGGTTATATAAGCCCAAAGAAAAAAACTTGTTTCGGCCGGGAACAAGACGGGCGGCAAGTTTCTTATCATCTGCCGTCCATTCATCGATATCCTTGTATTCGAATAAATTTCGTAATTGGCCCCATTCTTTTTTACGCGAAAGCATCCGGCTCAGTGTTTGCCGGTACTCCGGGCTTGTCTTCCACAGTGCATACGCTTCGCGTATAACAGGCTCCGCTTTATCAACCGTTGCATTAAACGCTTTTTGCACATTCCCTCTTAAATACCACTGTACCGCTACAATCGATTGCGCTTCATCCACATTGCACGCTTTAAGATTTATACGCCGCATTACCGCTTTTAGAGCAACGTCGCGCGCTCGTATCGTGTCTGCCAAAACCCTGCGGCTGATTTTTTCATCACGCAGCTGCTGTTCAAGTTTCCCGATCTGCGATTTGTCCGATAGCGTGTCTTCGTGCATTTGCTGTATTTTGTTTTCAAGCGATTTAATATTTTGGTTTTTTGCCTTTACCAGCTGCTCGATTTTTCCGACATCATCAAGGGTAATATACCCTTTGCGGATATTTTGCTCCATTTCTTCGTTGTCGAGCGCCTGTATTAAATGCTCTTTTTCTTTTGCACTCATGTTTTCAAGGCGCAGTTCATCGAGTTTTATTGCCGACTGTTTGCGGCTTCTCAGCTTTGTCTTGATAATTTCATCGGTGCTGTCCGCATCTTTTACCCGCATATCCTGCCGCTCCATAATATCCGCGTACAACGAGCGATAGGTGCGGGCCGCATTATTCATTTGCCCCCGGATATTTTTAATGGCATAATCTGATAAATCCTTGCCATGATACGCATTTATAAGCTGACTTTTCCACGCTTGATTGCGCATAACGTTTTCTATTCTTTCTTGCTTGCGTTTTAGCTCATCGCGGTATTGCGCATCGCTTTCATCTTGTGCCTCAAATTCATCAAAGTTAAAAAATGCTATCCGAGATGCTTCTTTCAAAAACGCGCCTAATTTTTCATCGTCTTCCATTTCTTCCAAAAAGAGTGCGTCCTGCGTTTCGCTTCTGCTTTTTGCCTGTCCCTGTTTTTTCTCGCTCTGTTCAACTTGTGCAACCTGTCCGTTAAACGTCGCTTCCGCCCACGATTGCGTCCATGCTTTTTCCGCTTTCGTAAGACTTATCAGCGCCTCATATCCGTTCAGCCGGGCAAATACGTTCCGAAATCCTTCCACGTTTTGCATAAGCGCATTCATGGCAAGTTTCTGTTGCTTTTCGGTAAAAGCTTTACCGTTTGCTATCTGATACGACAAGGTGGCAAAAACTGCGGCGGAACTCAAATTATGTATCATATCGGCCGTAGGCCCTGCGCTTTGCGAGGCGCTTATGTATTGCTTCATAAAATCACGCAGCACTTCTTTATTCTGCATAATTTTTATAAAGGTGTCGTTTTTTGCCTTTTCATCTTTTGTATCTTTTTTAAGTGCTTCTTCAAGTTCCGGCGTAATAGCATCGCGAAACGCTTTGTCATACAATGCCCGCTGTTCGCTGTCGCCGTAAAACATGCGGTAGAATCTTCCGACATCGACGTCTTCGCCGATAATAATTTTTTCTATGTCGTCTTTTATCACCTCTTTATTGATAGCCTGCGCACTTTCATCATAAAAATCTTTTTCAGTTTGGAAATAGATATTATCCGTACCCTCGTACTGTTTGCGAACCGCTTCCATCCCCTGCGTTTCTTCTTGCGTCTGTTCCGTTTGAAACAGCATGTCTTTAAGCTCTTCATCGCTTAAACGCCCGGCATACCGCGCAGCGTTTGCCGCTTTATCATACGAGGCTTTCACTTCTTCATTTTTGCTTTCTTCGCTGTTGACCGCATCGGTATCCTGTGCTATAGTATCGGTATCGGAGCCGTGCAATAAAGGGACATCGGTTCGCTTTGAATGGGTGTCAATCCTGAGTGCGGCTTCTTTTTTTATTTGGTCTATTGCAATATCTTCAAGCGATACGTCTTCCAAATAGTAATGGTATGCCTTGTTATCTTTGTTCTGTATTTCTTTTACCGTTAAATGCGCCTTGTACGTTTTATCATTAACCGTTAAGCCAGCTTCAAAATATTTTACACTTTCTATTTCAGGCCTATAGTGTCTATCCTCTGCTGTATTTGTCTGTACTGCCGATTCAATCAATTTATCAAGCGCCTGCATAGAAAGTATTTGTTCTCTGCTTTTTGTTTTAGACCGCCACTCGTCTATAATATCCCGTGATACGCGAATATCCGTATCGGTGTCCGCATTATGATAGCTGTTTCCTTGAAAATGCTCTTTTGCATAAGACATATATTTGTCTTTAAGCGCCGCATTATCGAGCGCTTTATCTTCGGTTGTTTCACGTATTTTGTTGTTTTCATAATCCTCGATAGAAGGGTGCTTGCCCGTAGTGTTTTTCTTTGCCGTGCGTTCGTTTTGCGCTTGTGTAACGCTTTGTTCGGCTTCCTTTAAGACGCTCTTTTGACCGCCCAAAAGCTCATCGTATACCTGCCGTATATCGTCATTTATATGCAATAATTCTTGTAGGCCCTTGTATATGCGGGCCAAAAACTCCGCCGCCTTTTGAAACACCGTCTTTAACTCTTGAGTTGGTGCAACTCCTTCTTTCAAATATTGCTCAAATCCTTGCGCAAACTTCTCTTCTTGGCTCCGTGTCCATTTACCGTCGGTTACTCCGAATGCTTTTTCCGCTTTTTGTAACAGATCTCCTTGCATCGTGCGCCGCGCAACGTGCGATACTTCATGTACGAATGTACTGAAATCGGCTTTTTCGCTTACATACACAAGAGCCTTTATATCGTTCGCAAGTTCCGTAAAATCGGTAGCACCTTTTATGCCGCTTTTTTCTATATCTTGCTGGGCGGCAACTCTTTGCATATTCGCAGGCTCTTTATTCGTCAAAATCTCATCGGCATAGTACGTGTTAAGATAGGTTTGCGCATCCATGCCGGCACCCTGCGCAAGCGCGTCAAAAACCGCAACGGCCGTATGCCGCTCAGCTTCGGACAGTTGCGGCATTGTTTCCTTTAAGCGCTCATATAGTTTTATATCCGCTCTTTTTTCTTCTGCCGTGTCGCTGTCGGCAAAATACTGTAAGCCGTTTTGTTTTCCCGTAGGATTTTCGGCAATCAATTCATTTTTTACGGCCTGCAAGGTTTCACCTTTCGGCTCCCATATAATACGGCTTCCGGCAAATTTTTCGGTAAAATCCCGTACAAACTCTTTTATAATACCTTTGTACCGTTCGCTCATCATCTCAACGCCGGTAATTTTCACCGTGTTTTTATTTGTGTCCTGCGTGTAATAAATATGGCCGTAGTCGTTATCATCGGTTTCCCGCGTCGGGTCTCCTGCAACGTATTCACCCTTTACAATGCCGCTTTCGTATTCGGTACGGTCTCCCTCGGTTATGTACAACCTATCCTTATGACGCACCACATCGGCTGGCACCCCATAGCGTTTTACCTTTTTATGTACTTCACCGTTTTCATCCGCCTCAAGGACCGCCTTTCCCTGTTCGTCCGTTTCGTATACGGTGTTTCCTTTTTCATCTATGACCGCTTCGCCTTCAACGCGCGCTTCACTCGATAGCCACTCGTCATAATCGTTTATTTTGCTGCGTTGAAAGCGTTCCCGCTTAGCCTTCTGCGCGTCAAAAATGTTATGCAGTTCCTCTTTGGTGTCTTCTTCGGTCATTCCCTCAAAAACAACGTTGTCTTTGTTTTTGCGTATAAAAGCTTCTTCCGACGGCGTGCTTATGGCATCTTTTTGTAACGCGGTCGCTTCCGTTTTATTCATGTGTGCAAACTTTACCGCACCCGGCACGCCTAAAAGCAAGGATCCTGCAAGACCGCCCTTAAAACTCTCCCATGTTTTTTCTGCAACCTCAACGGCCGTGTCGGTTTCAACGCCTTCGCCTTGTAGCACACTGGCCAATTCTTTGCCGCCTGCACTTACAAGCTCTTGTATTGCTTCTTCAATGCCTTCCTCAAAAACGTCGGCCCCGTAAAACAAGAGCGCTTTACCCATGTGGCCGAATACACCTTTTGCATTGAGGCGCGTTAAAAGTTTACTTACAACCTTGTCGGCTCCCAATCCTTTACCGGTAACGCCTGCAACGTGTCCCAATGCAGTCTCTACCACTGCCTGCAAGCTGCCTGAAAGAAGTGCAACGTTTCGTGCAATATCTTTTTTCACCCCTGCCTTACGTAGCTCCCAATATTCAAGTCCTGTTTGCAGTTCGGCCGACACGCCGAAACCGACGGCCGTTCCCAGTGCCGGATTGACCGCGCTTGCCGCAAGAGAAGGTGCTAAAACGGCGGCAGAGTAGGGCACCGTGTTCGCCCCGCTCTTCAAAAGGTTTACCAACCAGTTACGGGGGATTTTGTCCTGAAGCTGCGCGCTGTCGCTTTCCAAGTCGTTAAGATATTCAAGAGCTGTCTGTATTTCTCTTTCATCGCCTAAGCCTTCGGCTTTCATTAAATCGCGGCCGGCAGTACTCATTTTCAGTGTATTTATGCCGATTTCAAAGCTGTCGGCGACCGCCTTAAAATTTCCTTTGTGCGCTTCAATGCCGACTCCCAGCCAATTACGGTTTATCGCATCGAGATTTTCATAGGCAAAATCAAGCGGAATATTAAAGCCTTCAGCATATTTTACCGCCGTCGCAAATTTGTATATTTGTTCTTCGGGATTTTCGCTGTGCTCAAGCATAACATTCAAAAGCGAGCGCTGTTTGTCGTCAAGGTCGATTAAATACGTGTCCTTAAAATCTTCGCGTTCTTTACGTTTTTCATCCAGCCGCGCTCCGATACTTTCGGCGCTTAAAAATGAATAATCGGCACTTTTTTTCTCTTGCGTATTCGCCGTATTAAATACTTCGTTCGGCTCCGTGTCGGCTGCATAATAGCGCGTCCTGCCGCTTCTACTGTATACTTCTTGCACAAGTCTATTATCCGCCATAATTATCTTCCCTTTTCCTGCAATTTTTGCTCATACAGTCTAATAATTGCCTCTTCTGCCTCTTTCAATTTGCTGCGGTTAAATGTATTATCTTCTTTTACTTCTTGTTGCGCTTCCAAAAACAACCCCTGATTTTCAGGCGCAATCTTTTCTACATACAGCTTAAAGCGGCGGCTATAATTTTCAGCTGTGTATGCACCGGTTTCATCATCGCCGAATAAATTCATGCCTAATGCTTTTCGTTGAAATTTTTTCGTTGCTTTTGCAACTTCTTTTGAAGTCTTTTCCGGCTGAACGGTCCGTAACCTGCCGCTTTCGGTTTTTTCAATCGGCAGCACGTCATATATTTCCTTGCCTTTTTTATCCTGCGTTATTCTGACAGAATAAACCGGTTTATTATTTTCATCTGTAAAAAGCACCGAACCGTCATCTTGAATAGTTTTATTATATTTATCGCCGGCATCTCCGACACTTATATTTTCAAACTGTGCCACACGATCAAGTGCAATATTAAGCAGGCGGCCTTCACGTTCTTCTCCCTGGTCTGTACCGATATTGCTTCCGAAGGTGTCTTCGTCTTTGGTGTTTTCGAGTGCCCGTGCATTCTCTACGACGTTTTTATCGTTTGAGTTGTTTTTCATCTCTTTCGCAAACACGCCGTCAACCGCATTGTTTACAACGGTTTTAAGACCGTCTACGTTAAGTCTCCCGTCTTTTGTCGTAAAATCCGCAGCATGTGAAGCAATCTGCGCTTTAACGAGCGCCTGTGTGTATAGTACTTGTTCTTTTCCCTTCGGTGTTTGTGCCCACTTATTGCCGTATTTTTCCCGCAAAATGTTTTCTACGGTCGTGTCTAAGTCGCTTACATAATCTGCAACCCCTGCCGGCGCATACGGTGCTTTAAGCAGCGTATCGGCAAACTTAAACAGCGCGCCGCCCCATTCGGCCTGTATTAAAGGCTCGTTTTCAGGGTCTGTTGCAATCATCTTCGGTATAACCTCATCACGAAAATGCTCTACCAACTGTTTGGCGGAAAAATGTTCCGTCCGTGTTTTACCGTCTTTATCCGTTACGGTAATACCGTTCACCCTAAGTACGTGTAAATAATCTACCACATCATCTTTTTTCATTTTTGCATAGGCGCCATATATCCCTTTTTTACCGGCTTGCCGAATGTTATCGAAAACACTGAACTTCTGTGTATACTCGTCGCGCAGCGAGGCGCTCAAACCGTCCCCCTTATACTGTGCGTCCCGCTGTTGTATATACTCAAGGCCCCTTTGTGCCATAAGAAGTGCGCCGTCAAAATCTCCTTGTGATAACAGCGGCAGCATCTGCGCGTATATTTGAGAGGCACCCTGTTCGCTTTCCTTCCAGCGTAATTGCTGTTTTTCGCTAAAGTAGCCGGTAACAGATGCCTTTGCTTTGTCCATTACCATATCCTGCGTTATCGTGTCCCCTGCAACGCTCGTATATGTCCCCTTATAGCTTCCGACTTTTGCCAATACTGTTTCAAGATTATCCATGTCATCAACGGCCGCTTTTCCCGCATTGACCATATCGGTGAACATGACATTCACGGCCCCTTCTTTCATATGCTGGTTCAGTTGCGCATAATCGATAAGACCTCCTTCATACATATTCAGCAAAGTTTTTTGTATATCCTCAACTTTTTGCTCGCCTGAGCTTTTGGTATATACGCTGCCGTCTTCAAGGACAACCTCTTTATCCGTGTAGGCAGTTGAGTTTACCATGCGATTGACCAGCGCATAGCCGTTTGTAACGGTTTCAAGCCGCCTTTTTTGATCTGCGGCATGACGCACCGTTAAGCGCTGTTTCATTTCAGCATCCTTATATTGACTGTCGTATATTTTTCGGGCGTAGGGACTGGTAAGGTTTTTTGCTCCAGCGTTATACGCTTTCGCCTTAAAACTTTCCCAGTCTTTCTCGTAATTCTCCCAATCACCGGAGTTCTGTATATCCATTAAGAAGCGGTCAAACGCTTCGGCGTTTTCGAGTTGTGCATTTTGCACTTCGATTGCCGCTTGTGCTCGATACTCTTTATCCAACGAGTTAAGTACCGTTTGTGTAGCTCCGGTTGCCGCCTGAAATGCATCAAAAAGACTTGCTCTACCCATTATCTACTCCCTTAAAACAGATTGTCGAACGGATTACGCACCTTTTGCGCGTTTGATAAATACGAGTTCGGCAAAAACGGAGAGCCTTCACTATATGGCCGGTGGGCACTAAATGTCGAGGACACTCCCTGCACTGTGCCGGCGGCAGCTGTCATGGCGGGAGTTGCCCAATTGTTTGCAAAGTTTGCAACCCCGCTTCCGAAATTAAAGCCTGATGAAAATCCGTTGAATAAATCCGTTAACCCGTCTAAAAAACCGTATCCTGCACGATCGTAGGCACGGCTCAGCGCTTGTTGCTTAAAATAACCGCCCAGATTCTGTAAATTGATGTTCCCCTGTAAATCGGCTCTGCGGTTATCTATTTTTTGATTAAATAAATTAACCGCTCTTCCGCCGTCCGAATAGTCGGCTTTTAACTGCTTGGAATCCCGAAAGGCCATATTTGCGGCATCTCTTGTTTCGTCAATGCGCTGCATGCCGCTTCTTAAAGACGCCCACGCACTCATAAGGTTTGTTTCCCGTTCCGCCTTCCGCTGATTTTGCATAAGGGATAAATCCTGATCGAAGTTTTGCGCATTTTGTTCCAAAAGCGCTTCTGCGCTGTTTGTGCCTGCCCGTGTCCCTGATAAGCCAAAAGCGGCTTTCATTTGCCCTTGCGCATGTGCAAAGTTCTGCCTTCCGCGCTGTTCCGTGCGCAGCGCATTGTCGTCGGCAATTTTGTCTTTTTTAACGGCAAGATTAAAAGCCCGCCCGGTCAACGTTTCATCAAGATCGCTTTTGTCATCAAGCCTTTCACCCTGATGCCATATATCACCTGCTTTGCGTATCGCATCTTCCTGTTCAATCTTAAATGCGGATTTTGCATAGGCGATATCACGTTCAGCGGCCGCCTTTTGCTCTTGTATCTGTGCTTCGCGCATTCGCCTTTCGGCTTCTTTTTGTGCCGCAATCTCTTCTTGCTCTTCCCAAGATCGATTCAATCCGGAAAAAATGCCGAAACCCGCACCGAGTGCGCCGAATGCAAGTCCCAATCCCAACATTAAACCCATAACAGCCCCTTATGCCAAATCCGCGTTCACCGCTACAATTGTACACCCGTGCGGCTTTGCAAACCGCATCTTAAAAAACACATCTCGCTCAAAGCTCGATCGTACCGGTACAAGAATTACCCCGTCAAAAGGCTCCGTTTCACTCGGCAGCTCTTCGGCTTGTGTGCATTGAGATACAAAAGGTAGATGCGACTGCAAAAATCTGATAAGCAAACTTACGATACGCTTTTTTTCGTTACGCGTATCGTTTATAACCGGAAGACTTTCTACAACGCTTTCATACGGGTAGCCGATATACATTTTTTTTGAAAAATCTTTATATTCATCGGGAAGCGCTTCAAGTGCATACAGTTTATCGTCTTCACTTATATATATTGAGGAACCCGGATAATCGTCTTGCTGCGTATCGGCGTCGAAATACGAAAAGCTATCAAGATACACCTTTGCCGTCTTTGATAATTTTTCAAGATAAAAAGCGTTTTCCCGTTCAACGCAAAAATACACATCGTCATACCCGTCGACAGAAGCTGTGCTTACCGTATTTTTTATTCTTCCGCTACCGACCAGGATTTTACTCCACGCGGCAATTCCGTTGTTCTTATCGTATAAAAGAGTACACACAACTCCGTCTTTTCGCGTTACAAAAATATTCGGGACCGGTACCCCCGTATAATCAAAATCAACCGCTTCCGATTGTGCAAATAGATGAGCGGCCGCCTGCGTTAAATCTATCGATTTATACGTTCGCTCTTCATAGTCATATACATAGTTTTTAACGGACCTTCCACCAGATCCGATATACACAATCGCCTGACCGACTAGGCACGCTTGAAAAGAGCTTGCCCCGTACCTACTGTGCAATTGTACCTGTACATTGGTTGCAGTTACATTTTCACCCATTATCCACTCCGAACTTTCCGTTGCGATAATCAAATCTTTTGCGGCGGCAAGCCACTTTATAGCGTCATTCTTATCGCTTCCCAATTCAAAGCTGTATGCATGGGCAGGGGTGGTTACATTGTTTATTATTTCTTTTTCTTCATAGTCTTCGCTTGTGGGACTGTCGGCATTTTTCCAAAGATGTATCGATAATACCATATCTTCTTTATCAACCGTTACTGCATTTGATAACGTCATCGTGTCGTTTGTAACCGATACAACCTTCGTACCGTTTGGAATCCCCTTGTGACCTGAAATATAATAATCTGTAATATGTGCAATACCCGTAAAATCTTTCGTAACGGAAGTGAGAATGTTGCTGTCTTTTGTCGCTTTTGCACTGAATACCCGTAAATCGGGGTTTTTTAACTGTGTAGATTTTGATACCACCGTATCAAAGTAGGTAAAGTTTGTGTATTCAAATACCTTGCTTGCCCAAATCTTCTGCGGTTCCTTTGTCGTCCCTGCCAGAATAAGACGGCCGTTAAAGATTGCTACGCAGCCCGGATAATTCTCTTCTCCCTCAAACGGAACCTTGTGGGCATTGCCGGTGATTGCAAGACTTGCCAGTGTAAAACTGTCTCCGCCTTGCCAGTTAATCACATACGGCTTGTAATGCCGATGCACCAAATATAAACTGTCATATGTTTGTGCGTATTGTATGTCGCTTAGCTGCGCTTTTTTATACAACGGTAAATCGGATGTCGGTAAAAACTCTATAGGATTTCCCGCGTTCGTCAACAGGTTCCCGTTTTTCCATATCCGTATGTACTCGGCTCCGACTTCAAAAATAAACGACAGGCTATTGTTCACGATAAAAGGGATAAGTCGCGCTTCTCCCTTTAACTTTCCCAGTCGCTGCGTGCCGCTTCTCCGTGTTATACCGCCTGTCGGAATAACAAAAAAATTATCGAGGCGCCTCACACTCATTTGATAAATTGGTAAATCAACTCGTCCGAAAAGACTTTCTGCAACCTCTCCGCCAGCAAAGTTTGTAATCAGCATAGCTTACCACCATTCTTTTCCGCTTTTTCGTCCGGCGCTCAGCGTTTTAGTGTTTCTGTACGCCGCCTCTTCTATGACGGCAGCTTCCTGCAAAAGCATTTGGTGTAATTTTTCTTTTCCGGAAAGTTCTAGTGCGATTTTACTTGCCAAGCGCAATTCAAACGCTTGATAAAACATCACTTCGTATTCTATCCTTTTATATTCAGGATAATCATCGGCCAATATTTCCTGTCCTTCCGGCAGCCTTCCGTTGGTAATATAAACAAGAATAGGGTCAGATGCATCGGTATAAAGCAGTCTTCCCTCGACGATATAATAACTTTTATCCGTAAGTTCTATAATTTTGGCACAATCAGGCGGCAGTTTGTAGGCGGAACTGAAATCGCTATAATTTTCACTATCGGCTTTTATGAGTTTTACCCTTCTTTTACCGCTTGTCCACGGAATCATTTCCAAACTTTCAAGCATTGTCTGAAGGTAAAACTTCTTAATTAAAAGATAACTTTTAGAACTCTTGTCGCCTTCTTGCAGCCGGCTTTGTCCGACAGCCGAAAGCGCTCTGTTCGCCAAATCAGGGTCGATATTCATGTACTACCACCGCCTTGTAAAAAGTACAGTGCGAGGCATAAAGCCCCGCACCGCAAAGCCTATTCTTTTACGCTAAAATATTCCGGCACGGCCTTATCCGTTACCAAAACATCGCCTTCTCTGTAATACACACCGTCAAACGTACAGCGGGTATTACAGACATATTCGACTTCCTGAATCTGCTCAGCTTCAAACGTGCTGAGCATTTCATCAAGTTCTTCTTCGCTTATATCGGGATTTTCCTGTCTTAAGCGCTCGCGTGCTTCTTTAAGCTGTTTTTTTGTCATGTCCTTCTCCTTATACCCGCACTTCGGTGTTCAAAATTGCGTGTACTTTACCTTTGGTAAAGGTACCAGTTGCAACATACTTTAAGCGCATGTACCGGCCCAATCCTGCCGGTACCGCAATCGAACATAAAGGTTTCCCGTGTGAGGTTTTAAGAGATGCCGCCGGATATGCCGCAGAGGTTATTCTGTCGGTAAAGGTTGTTCCGTTTGCGCTGTCCTGCAACACAAACTGAACCGACGTCCCGCCTGCAAAGTCTTCGGTAACCCTGATATCGATGCTTTTGCCTTCGGCGCTTCCCTGCTCAACACCGAAATCAATTACATTTTGGCTTTCAACGGAACCGCCGGTAATTGACTGATCATCCGACAGTTCAAGTTTTTTGTCCAAATACAAATTGTTCATAAATACTCCTGTGAATTAAGATATTTTCAGTAGTCAAGAATTACTTGACTACTGAAAGACATAAGATTAAGACAGCGCTTGCTCGGTCGAAAGGATTGCATCAACCCTGCGACAGCGGCCTTTGCGGATATGGGTAATAACTTCTCCCCACGGATCTTCGTGTGAATACACAGCATTACCTTTGCTGTACGACGCCTTGTCGATTTTTACCAGTACATCCTGATTGCTATAAATGGCAACAGTCGGCGCGCCTTGAGGAAGACGTATCATCGCTTCAAGGATAAGTTCTACAATTTTATCCCCTGTGGTCGACGTATCGATGTTGCAGATACGCTTTACCGCATCGGGGTGTGCTACCGACAATCCGTAATGCGTCGAGAAAAACTGCACATAGGCGGGCATTACCCGACCGCCTTCCATCGGCCAGTTTTGCACCCCCATGTCTTCCGTTTTAACTCCGCAATCGCTTCTTCCTTTCGGATAGATAAGATGTGCGAACCTCGTACCAAGGGCAGCAACATATACGGACGTACAACTGTTGCCTGTACCGCCTGCGTTGATGACGTTCTTATTTGTCAGCGATGACAGCCTTACGGAAAGACCGTTAATCTGTTCCGGATTGCGTCCATTATCGCCGTAAATAAGATCTTCGGCCTGCGTTTGCCCCATGCCGGACAAAAAAGCAGCCGCTTCACTCTCGCGAAGCGCATTGACATTCCCCGAATGGTCGGCCAAATCCTTATCGACTATGCTGTAATCTTCCAGCATAGTGATACGATCGCGCAAAGTGTCCGTCGTTGTCGCACCGGGCGCAATACCCTGATTGTACATGCGGTGGGTACCGCTTCTTAAAGAGGTGCGTACAAGGGTATTGTGCACCGTCCCGTCGTTTGCCTCGATCACGGGCATATCTTTTAATATTTCATTCGTTTGCGCCATAAGTTCAACGATATGAAATCCGTCCTGATTGTTTGCACGACGCATAACCTCAAGCGCCGTCAAGCTGTCTGTCATACTCAAAGTAGGCATTTTACCATCTCCTAAAAATTATGTTAGAAAAACGAGAACTTGCCGCCTTTACTTACCTCTTTTACACCCGTCTGTCCGCCGGCAGCATCGGCTAAAGCCGTCTTGCTTTCCCCCAGTGCCTCGCCGATTTTAACAAACATACGTACAAAAGATTGATTGTACGCAAGTCCCGTATCTTCCATTTGTTTGAAAACCGCCTCATCGCCGAACAATTTCAGCGCCTTGGTATAGTTTTCCATTTTCGCTTGAAAGAGGTTCCCGTATTCTTTTTGCAAGGCGGCATCGGTTTCTTTTGCCTGCTGTACAATCATTTGCTTATACAGCTGTTGCTGGCTTTCGCCCGCTTTTACCACAAAGTCAAACATCGCCTTTGCCTGCGAATCCGAAAGGTTCGCTTCAAAAGCGGCTTTCGCAAAACTTTTTTCAGCCTCCCTTTCCTGTTTGAAGCTATATTTTTCCGCAGCTTCAGGCTTGCCCAGTCTTTTGTAAAAAGCGTCCAGTTCCTCTTTGCTTGCTTTTTCGCCGGGGATTGTCGCCATCGTTCCCAGTTTTTTTTCAAGCTCTAAATAAGAATTGGCAAGCCCCGAAATGTCTTCAAACTTTGCAAGTGCTTTTACCGCATCCTTATTTTCCTTGAGCTCCTTGGAAAGTTGTGCCCCCCATGCTTTAAGCTCCGTATGAGCTTGTTTTTCCTGTGTGCTCCCGCCGGGCGTTTCAGGTTTTCCGTCTGTTGCCGTTTGCACAGCGCCTTGCGTCCCTTGGCCTGCTCCCTTAAAAGCATCTAAAACAGATCCCGTGCCGGTCGCCCCTGTAGCAGAGTTCCCGCCGCTTCCCGTAGATGTTTGATTGTCATTCCGGTCAAAATCATCCATTTTCACATCTCCTTTAAGGTCAATCGAGGTGTGTAATAATAGCGTTCGTCAGTTCAAACGTCTTATTACATCCCAGTCTTTCCCTCAATAAAAATTTTGCATATTCGCACAAGGCTTTTTCAGCCTCGCTCGTTGCCTTGTCAAAATAAAAAAGATCTGTTAAAAGCGCATTAAGTACTACCTTGCCGTCCTCGCTTTTAAACACCCGCCGAAACGTCTTTTTTAACGCTTTTATCTGTTCTTCCGGCGTACTCGTTTCATAACCGGGTAATACACATTTACTCATTCTCTCCGATTCCCCCTTGTAACTGCTCGCTCAGGGCCGCAATGGGGCTTCCCTGTTGTACCGGTTCGTTTAACTTGTCATAATTTTGAGTGAGCTGCGCTTGCTGTTGCATTTGCATTTGCGCTTGCATAGCTTGTATTTGCGCTTGTGCCCGCTGCTGTCTCATCTTTTGTACGTCATCTTCTTCGCGAATTGCCGATTGTGGAAAGCCGTTTGTATCAAGCACGTTAATAAGCAATTTGTCGACATCGATATAATCAAGGCTTTCAGGCGACATTTGAATAACCGGCTGAGCAAGTACAAGACTTGTTTGTACCCCGCCTGTTTGGTGGTAGCGTTTTTGTGCCTGCGCCAAAGGTCCTACAAAATCGATATTTAAGACCGCCCCGGAACCTTTGAGCATTTCAGGTACTTCCGGCAATCTGTTTTGCCGATACATTATCGAAAAAGTACGTTTAACAATTTCGGAAAGCGCCTTGTTTTGATTAACGATAAGACTTGAAAGCATTGCCGCCTTTTCGCCTTGCAGCTCGATTACTTCGGTTGCCGTTTTTTGCGCCTGCTGCGCTTGCAGCATAAGCATAAAATCAACGTGAAATTTATCTTTTACCCGCTCCTCAATGTCTTTCACCGTTTCAAGGGTTATAGGAAAGTTTGCCCCGATATTTATCGGGCTCATAATCATATCGGGCCTTTCATAATAGTTGTATCCTGCCGGCACGACGCTTTCATGTCCTCGCATTGCATCGGGTACATTCATCGGTGGCTCTGCGACAAGCTGCGCAAGTTTTAATCGCGCTTCTTCGGCTTTATTTAAAAGTCGCATATCGGGTATTGCCTTGCGTGCAGGACTATCCCCGTACGCACTCTGCGCAAGATGCTCCCAAATAAAAATGCTGTAAGGCAATTCGTGATAACCGCCTTCTTCCAGTATTGCATCGTTATCAAGGTCAATATAAAAGCTGGCATACGCCATGTTCTTATCGTCAAGTTTTTCCGTGTCGTATTCATCGCGTGGAAAGACGGCGTGCAATATTTTTATTTCTTTTTGCCTGCCGGTAACATCTTCGCTTTCTTTTTTAATTTCCTCGCCAACATTCTCTTTGCCAAAACGCGAAACAATATTTTTTATCGTCATTGAAAAACAACGAAACACAGTATCAACGTCTCCGTACTCGTTTGTTGCAATATATACTTCAGGCTCGGCAACGCTCATAAACCGGCAGGCGTTTTCCTGTTTCTCATCGATTAACATAACGCCATGGCCAAACATCGCCGCATTGGTAATAAAGACCGGTGCTTGCGAATATAAATTGTTGCGGTTAAACTCTTCATAAAGAGCTTTTTCCGTTTTTTCGAGCCAATCTTTAACGCCGTAATAATCAAGCATTGCAGAATTGCTCAAAGACAGTTTTAACCACGTTACATTCGGGCTTATGGTATAACCCATAATCCCCGATACCAGCTTATCAAGGTATTCGGTCGGCCGCCCCGTGTGGCGCATAGGACGTTTAATTTCATCTTTTGTCCCCGTCCACTCGAATGTCCTGCTGCCAAGATATGTACATACATCTTGCCATTCAGCTTCATGTATTGTGCGCTTGCTTTTCAAAAGCTCAAAGTGCGTCTTTATATCTTCCAGTGTTTTTTTTGTATCTTTTTCCGCCATAATAAAACTATAGCGCTTCCAGTCTTGATTCGTTATAGACTTTATAAAATTATTTTT
>CAJPTT010000002.1 GCA_905373565.1 uncultured Treponema sp.
TTTTAAGCGGGCTAAGCGAAAGTGTCGTACAGAAAAAATCGAAACCTTGAGCCGCTGCCTCGCGTACCGTTGCGGCGAGCCGGAGCCGATAGCAGCGAAAGCACCGCTCTCCGCCTTCAGGGCATTCGGTATAGCCTTCCGCTATTTCGAGGAATTGTTCATGGCTATAGTCCCGTATCGCATAATCGATTCGGTGGGGAAATTCGTTTGACTTATTATACTGTTCAATTAAACGGATTTGCTCATCGGCCCGGGTACGGTATTCGAGCGGGGTATCAATGTTGGGATTATAATAGAATACCGTCAGTTTAAAATGCCCTGCAAGCCGTTTTATTACCGAAGAACTGCACGGGGCGCAGCACGAATGGAGCATAAGACGCGGCGGATTTTCGGCGGTAAAGGAATCGCCCAGTCCTGCGATGACTTGTTCCATTAACAGTTGAAAGTTTTGCTTCATCTCAATATTTTTTGCTTAATAAAAGATTCTATGTCCGCAAGCAACGTGTGAAGCGATGAGCCGGATTCGCGGGGCAGCCTAAAGGCGATAGCGCCGGGATGTCCGCCTCCGTCCGTAATTTTAAAATGGCTAAGAATCGGGTGTAAATTGATGCCCCGCATTGCTTCGCTTACACGGATGCGGCACTGTATTTTATTGGACTTGTCGGGAGAATCGAAATAGGCGGAAATTCCCACGCCTCCTGCTTTTTCGGCAATGGTGTTTGTCGCTACCTTAATCATGCCGATAAACTGAGCGTATTCTATATTTTTAAAAAAAGCATTGGATTCATCTTCCGACAGAACGACCGATCCGACTTGACCGGTATATACTGCGCGGTCGAGAATATCATTATAGGCTTTTTCGGTTTCGGCATCGGTGGTTTCCATTACATCAAGGAGCCGCTCCATCGATTCGATTTTTTTAGTATGCCCCTCCGAATGGGTGCTGATCCGCAGCATCAAATTCAAATGTTTGGAAAAGTAGTCAAAGACTTCTTTATCATGAGAATTAGAGATGTAGTTACCCATTTTGGCGTCTCCAAGCATACCGGTTAAGAGTGTCAACACCAAATTGCGTGAATAAAGTTCTTCGATGCTGTAGCGCTGCCGTATTTCGGGATGATTTGCCAATTTATAGCATATTCGGCACAGTATTTCACACGTGCTTGAGGCATGGAGAACGAGGCAATAGTTCGGATCCCCAATATATGTGGCATCGGAACCGAAGTGATGATCCAATTCAACCTTTGGAATAGTTGGATCGTGCAAAAAATTATAGATACAGCCGTTTGCAGCGATCATTTCAGGCTTCGGTGTATCCAAGATACACAGCACCTCCACGAAACGGATAGGCGGCATCGTCCCATAATAGACATTAATCTTATTATATTTGCAGATGGAACTGAGGAATTTAAGATTTTCAGGCGGCAGGCACTCCAAAAAAATACTGACATGTTTATTGAACTTGCGTAACAAAAGCGCCCCCGCCACCGTCGAAGCAAAACAATCTTCATCAGGGGTTTCGTGACCGAGAATCAAGAATGAACGGTGTTTCTTTACAAGAGTATAAATATTTTGCATAACTCGATTCCGCGCTCCGATAGTCATGTTTTGCCTTTTAAAGCATAAATCGGGTGTGAAGTCTTTCTCTTGAGAGTCCATATACATCCATTATAGCACACTTTACAATAATATGTTACCTGAAAAATACATTTTTACAAAAAAACCGATGCGATCACGACAGAAGTTGCAGCAACCTGATGCAGTCGCCTTCCTTTTGTACGAAATTTTTGAAAAATTTCGTACGGTTTTATTTAAGAATAGGGCGACTGCATTAGGTGGAGTAGAGCAACTAGCGAAGAATCAGGAGGCTGTGAGACCATTTGAACCGCGAAGAGGTTCAATTTTGGTTGAATAGCCTCCTGATTCTTCGGGGAATTTCTACAAGAAACCTGATGCAGTCGCCCTATGAGCTCTAGGCTTTTTAACATTTTTTTGATAAAATCGACCGAATTACGGAGAAAATCAATCATGGAAAAAGCACTTTGTTTTCATAATGCGACGGTAGTAACCGGCTACTCTTTAATGGAAAACGGATGCGTCTATGTTAAAGACGGCAAGATTGAGGATGTCTTTAGCGAACGCCGCTTTTTAAATAAACGATTCTCTTCGGAGACTCACATTATCGATGTTGAACAGACATATATTGCACCCGGTTTGATCGATACTCATATACATGGCTTTGCTGGGTTCGGAACGGAAGATAATTCCTCCGATTCCATCCTTGAAATGTCGAAGGCGCTTGCCGAATACGGTGTAACGGCCTTTAATCCGACGCTGTACCCGACCGATCCTGAGAATATGACCGAATGTATTCGCTCGATTGTCGATGCAATGGGGCATGAAGAAGGCGCAACTATCATGGGGGTGCATCTTGAAGGTCCCTTTATTTCGCCGGAAAAACCCGGAGCGTTAAGTCCTTCCGCCATCAGTCCCGTTAATTTTGGTTTGATGGATAAGCTTTGGGCCGCGTCAAACGGCAATATCGTTAATATGACGGTCGCTCCCGAGCTTAAAAACATGCGCGAATTGGCGTTGTACTGCATCAAAAAAAACATTGTACTGCAAGCAGGGCATACCAATGCGCTCTACGAGAATATGCTTGAGGGAATGCAGGCAGGTATCTTACACTCGACACACCTCTTTAACGCGATGAGCCAAATGCACCACCGCAATCCGGGTGCCGTTGGAGCGATTTTGATTCATCCGGAAATGTCCTGCGAAATTATTGCGGACGGTATCCATGTTCACCCCGATCTTATTCGGTTACTGGTGCGAGATAAACCAATCGATAAGATTGTTTTAATAACCGACAGTCTCAAGCCGACGGAACAGCGCACGGGTAAGCTGATTGCAAACGGAGAAGAGGTTGTACTTCAAGGTGGCTGTTTCCATCGTAAAAAGGATGGGGTTATTGCCGGTTCAAGTCTTTCGATGATTCGTGGAATTAAGAATCTTGTATCTTTCGGCTTTCCCATAGAAACGGCTGTCCGCTTTGGTTCTGCAAATCCTGCGGAAATTATGCGGTATTCCAAGCGCGGTTCTCTTATGCCGGGATATGAGGGAGACCTTATTGTATTCGATAAGCGGTTTAAGATTCTTGCAACGGTCATAAAAGGAATTTTGAAAAAGAATTTATTTTAAAGAAGAAAATTGCAGTGAGTATCTAAAATATGATTCATACTTTTAGAATGTCGCGACTGTTTCCTGCAAATGTTTTTATAGGAGGATGTTATGCGGTTAATTATAAAACCCTGTTATGATGCCTGTTCAGTATGGGCTGCGGACTACATTTGTAAAAAAATTACGGACTTTGCACCGACTGCTTCAAAACCGTTCGTTCTCGGCTTGCCGACGGGTTCTACACCGCTCGGTGTCTACAAAGAATTGATTAAACGGCATCGGGAAGGGAAGATTTCGTTTAGACACGTGGTTACTTTTAATATGGATGAATATGTCGGTTTGTCCCCCGACCATCCGCAGAGTTACCACTATTTTATGCATGAAAATTTTTTTAAACACATCGATATCGATCTTGCAAATATCCATATTTTAGATGGCATGGCGAAAGATCCCAAGACGGAATGCGAAAAATACGAAGCGGCAATTGCGCAATACGGCAAAATCCATTTATTTATGGGTGGAGTCGGAGCTGACGGGCATATCGCTTTTAATGAACCGGGGTCTTCCCTTTCGTCCCGTACGCGTCAAAAAACACTGACGCAGGATACGATTGCGATGAATGCCCGCTTTTTTAACGGCGATACGGCGGCGGTTCCCAAAACAGCGCTTACCGTCGGCATCGGTACCATTACCGATGCCGAGGAGGTGATGATTCTTGCGACAGGTTACAACAAAGCACGGGCAGTGCGCTATGCGGTGGAGGGAAGCGTCAATCATATCTGGACGATTTCTGCGCTCCAGCTGCATCCACATGCAATCATCGTATGCGACGAACCGGCTACCGATGAACTCCGTGTCGGAACCGTCCGGTATTTTAAAGATATAGAAGCTTCAATTCCAGCAGTCGACGCAAAATAAGAATGCAGAAATCGCTCAAGTTTCAAACAGTTTCTTTTTTTATCATACTGGCAATTACGGTCGTATTGGTAGCACGGGTTTTTTTGCCCTATGCGAGCGTGCTGTTATGGTCGGCTATTCTCTACATTATGTTCGGGCCGCTGTATCATAAACTGCTTAAAAAGCTGAAGCCTGAATCACGATGGTTTAAAATGCAGCAAAGAATTATCGCCGCTGCATTTTCAGTAGGTATTATCATACTGGTTGCCGGAATCCTGTTCTTTTTCGCCATAAAGTTGATTGGACAGGGGCATATGTTCGTAAAGAAAATGATGAACTTTTTCGTTACGCATCCACAGTTATTTAGAATGGAAAAAGACGCGCCGCTCAACGAATTGGTCATGCAGATTTCGATGGGAACAATCGATCTTTCGGTATTCGACTTTAAAAAAGAGCTGATGAATTTTTTTATTCAATATGCGAATACGATTGTCCGCTATGCAACGAGTATTGCAAAAAATATCGGTAATTTTGTGCTTTCGCTCTTGTTCATGTGTTTCGCGCTTTATTTCCTGTTTATCGACGGGCAATACCTCGGTTCGGTGTTTGTAACGGCTATTCCGATTCAGGTGTCGGAAGGTCAAAAATTGGCGGCAAAGATAAAGGACACGATTACCAATCTTTTTATGGGATACTTTCTCGTTTCGATATGTCAGTTTGCTGCGGCGTTTATCGTATACACCATTTTTCAAGTAGAAGGCGCACTGCTTTTATCATTTTTAACTTTTTTCAGCTCATTTTTACCCTTTTTCGGATGCGCATTGGTATGGGCGCCGCTTGGAATCGAAATACTGTTGACAGCAGGTCTGCTTAAAGGAATTCTCTTTTGGTGCGTCGCAGGTTTTTTTATCAGTTCGGTTGATAACTTTTTACGACCGATGTTTTTAAAAGATCGGATTCAAATCCATCCGTTGCTGATCTTCTTTTCGATACTCGGCGGTATTCGCTTTTTTAAGCTGAATGGCATTGTGCTTGGGCCGTTGTTCGTTATCCTCTTTTTTACATTGATTGATATTGCGCGGACTTCGGACAGTACGGATATTGAAGAGTAGCTTAGGACTATGAACGATCGTCCGCTGTTACACAATCAACGTATTGAGCGAATTCATCCGTTGGTTTCCCCGCAGCAGATGCACAAAAAAATTCCCGTGTTGGAAAAAGCGTACCAAACGGTGTTAGCCGGACGGAAAGAGGTGGAAGCGATTTTGTCCGGCGCCGACAACCGGTTTTTACTGATCGTCGGTCCGTGTTCCATCCACGATCCGATATCTGCGATGGATTATGCGAACCGGTTAGTGCGTCTGCGAACAAAATACCGTGATACCTTTTGTATTATTATGCGGGTGTACTTTGAAAAACCGCGTACCGGTTTGGGCTGGCGCGGTTTGATTGTAGAACCTGCGCTTGATGGGATTATTAATATTACCGGTGGGCTGGAGACGGCGCGCAAAACATTGAGCGCTATTACCGAGCTGGGGCTGCCGGCCGCTTCGGAGCTGCTCGACCCTATTGTGCCGCAATATACTGCGGATTTTATCAGCTGGGCGTCTATCGGTGCGCGTTCCGCCGAAAGTCAGATACATCGGGAACTTGCTTCGGGGCTGTCGATGCCGGTCGGTTTTAAGAACCCTACCGACGGTGATATCAGCACGGCGATAAACGCGATTGTTTCCGCACGAGAACCGCATGCCTTTCTCGGCATTATGCAGAACGGCAGCCCCGCAGTGATGCATACGAGCGGCAATGAATACGCGCACCTCGTATTGAGGGGCAGCGTATATGGAGCAAACTGCGACAGGGCTTCAATTGAAGAAAGCTGTCGCCTCTTGGCGGAACAAAGCATACAGCCGACGATATTAATTGACTGTTCACACGGCAACTCACAACGACAGCCCGAAAAGCAGCGGGACATCCTGCTTGAAAGCCTCCGGTTGAGGTTGGAAACGCCGCAGATTGAAGCAATCCGCGGCTGTATGCTCGAAAGTTTTATTCAGGCAGGAACCGTCTCACTGGAGCATTGTTCCGAAAAGAGCGAATACGGCAAATCAATTACCGACCCGTGCATGAGCTGGGAAATGACCGAGGCGCTTCTCGCCGAAGCCGCGGATATATGGAGATAGTTTTATGACAGCAAAAATTAAATTGTACACCGATGGAGCATGCTCTCAAAATCCCGGGCCGGGCGGCTGGGCATTTGTGATGATTCTTAAAGACAGTGCAGGCGAGCAGCAGGAACAGGAATTACTGCGGGGTTCCGGCGGAGAAAAACTGACAACGAACAATCGAATGGAATTACTGGCGGTTATTCAAGCGCTTATTGCCTATAAGGAAAAGATATTACCCCGCTATGCCGATTGTCCGGTAACCTTGCATACGGATTCCCAGTATGTGCAGCAGGGGATTTCTTCATGGATAAAAAAGTGGAAGCTGAACGGCTGGAGAACAGCTGCTCGGGAACCGGTAAAAAACCAAGACCTGTGGCAGCAGCTCGATGGGCTTGCTTCTCAAGTCAGCCTTGAATGGATGTGGGTAAAAGGGCATGCCGGTAACCGCTACAATGAACTGTGCGACACTCTTGCCGTAGAAGCGTCGAAAAAAGCGAACTAATCTAAGGTATTTCGATTTTCCGTAACGGTCACATAAAAGGGAGAAATAGTATGAAAAACGAAACAACATATCAAGAATTGGCGGATCGTATCGCGGCGGCGCAGCATTGTGTTGCGTTTACGGGTGCGGGAGTCAGCACCTTATCCGGCATCAGGGATTTTAGGGGTAAGAACGGACTTTATACGTTGCCCGAAACCGATAAGATGTTCGATATCGAAGTGTTTAGAGAAACGCCGTCCGTGTACTACCGGCTTGCAAAGGAATTTATCTACGGATTGCCGGACAAAGAACCGTCGATTGTGCATCAGGTACTTGCCGGATTGGAATCCCGCGGAATATTAAAGGCGCTCATTACCCAAAATATCGACTTATTGCACCAGAAAGCCGGAAGTAAGCACGTGATAGAAGTGCACGGTTCTCCTTCTCGGCATAGCTGTACGCATTGTTCCTATAGTACAACCTTTGAAGATGTCGTCGAGGTTGCCCGTAAGGGAGAGGTACCGCTCTGTCCGAAATGCGGTCATGCATTAAAGCCGGATATTACGTTTTTCGGCGAAGCGCTCCCGTTTGCGGCGATAACGGAGGCTCAACAGGAATGCGATAGAGCGGACTTACTGCTGGTATTGGGAAGCAGTCTCACCGTGTATCCGGCTGCAGCGTTGCCGCAACTGACCCTGAAAGCGGGCGGCGCGGTGGCCATCGTTAACGAACAGCCGACATATTTTGACGATTATGCAATTCTCCGGTGTACCGATTTGCAGGAATGTTTTGAATACCTTGAGCATGCGCTGCTTGGATAGTGCGGGAACTCCATCTGCATATATTTTGAAAAATTTTTGCTGGTAAAAAGCACAAAGCGATGATATACTATTTTATATCTACCATATTTAAAGTTGGCAATTGAAAATTCATATCTGAATTGACAGTTGTCTGCCTGAGGAGGATGAGATGAAAAAGAGTATTGCGTTATTGCTCGTGTGCTTATGCAGCATTGCATTTGTTTTTGCAATGGGGCAAGGAGACAATGCAAAAGCCGATTCGAATGCGCCGGTAACCCTTTCGGTGTATATGCAGATGGATCTTGCAAACCCGCAATCGGCGTACTGGCCGGAGACCGTTGCAGCCTTTGAAAAGAAATACCCGAACATTAAGCTTGAGTTCGAGTACGTGAACGGCGAAGCTTTCCATGATAAGTTCCAGATCATGGCAGCGTCCGGAGATATTCCCGATGTATTCACCACGTATGCGGGCGCCCGCTCAGGCTATGTGCTTGACCGCGGTATGGTAAAAGACCTGCGTCCTTATTTGACGGACGATTTAAAGAAACAGTACAACCCTGCCGTGTGGGCGCCTCAGGGGCCGAACGGAGAAATCTACATTATTTCACCGAATCTTGCGGTGTGTACGGTTGTCTATATCAACCCGAAACTACAGAAAAAGCTTGGTTTGACCACTCCGAAAACCCTTGACGAAATGATTGCTCAGGTTCCCGCTATCAGAGCAGCCGGTTTGACACCGCTTGCGTTTGCAAATAAGGGACAGTGGCAGGCTCAGTCGCTCTTATTGTCTATGTTGACCGATCGTATGGCAGGTACCGCATGGTTTGATAAGGCGATGGTCGGAAAGGCAAAGTTCTCCGACAAGCAATTTGTCGATGCAATCAATGTGATTAAAACGATGACGGATTCCAAACTCTTCCCTCCGGGAGTAAACCAGATGGAAGGTACCGCTTCTTGGGGTGAATTTATTGCGGATAAGGCTGTGTATCTTTTGGATGCAGGCTGGCGTATTTCTGCATTGAAAAAAGCTGCAAAACCCGATGACTATGCACAATATCAGCTGATGGCATTCCCCGCCGTTGCAGGAGAAGTTACACACGGCTCAAGCGCTGCGACAACCGGTGAATCTTTCGGTATGAATGCAAAATTAAAGGGCGCAAAAGCGGATGCCGCTTGGAAATTCATTTCCTTTATGTCCGGTAAAGAAGCGTGCGAGATTTTGACAAAGTACGGTACTACTACCACCTATAAACTTGATCTTTCAAAATTCGATATCGATCAGCTTACAAAGCAATATATCAACCTGATTAACAATCAGAGCATGGGCTATGTTATCGATGCGAAGATGGACAGTGAAGGTGTAAATAGCTTGCTGAACCCCGGTATCCAAGCAGTTATGATCGGGCAGAAAACACCCGCCCAACTTGCAAACGAATACGAAGCATGGGTTTCCGCTAACGATTCCCATCGCAAGAAGTAAAGCAAATAAAGGAAGGCAACCGCCTTAAATATTTTGGACCGGTTGCCTTAATTTTCATCCTCAATGCGCCAGTAGCCGTTTTTGTCGGCGCCGACACGGGTGATAACGCGCTGTTCTTGCAGTTTTTTCATGTTCTTAATAATATTCAGCCGCGCTATGCCGACAGCCGCAGCAAGTTCCTCTTGCGTAATATACGGATTCTCCTTTATTGCCTGTATGATCTTTTGTTGATTTACAGTAATCTTTTGGGTAATCTTTACAGTAATCTTTGATTCAGCTGCAAGAATAGATTCGATGGTATTTAAAAGTACAGACAGCATAAATTCAATGAAAGCAGTGCTGTCGGAATTCGTATCGCTTAGACCTAATGCTTGATAATACTCGTTTTGATGCTCTTTAATCAATGTTTCGACAGGCAGCCATGCAAACAGCGGTTTCCATTCTTTCAAAATTACGGTTTGCCAGAGCCGCCCCATTCTGCCATTACCGTCTTCAAAGGGGTGAATAAATTCAAACTCGTAGTGAAATACGCTGCTTTTGATGAGCGGGTGCACATCGGTATCTTTCAGCCATTGGAATAAATCACTTATCAAAAACGGAACCCGATCGGCAGGCGGCGCCACATGTACAACATTCCGGCCATCAAAAATACCAACACCGTCTTTCCTATACTTACCGCTGCGATTCACCAGTTCATTCATCATCAAACGGTGCGCCCGTAGTAAATCTTCTTCTTGATATGGATTTAATGTTAAAAGCAGTTCATAGGCTTGTACGGCGTTTTTTACTTCCTGTATCTCAGTCGGAGAGCCGAGCACTCTTTTGCCTTCAATAATCGCAGTAATTTGTTCGATGGTTAAAGAATTATTTTCAATTGCCAGTGAAGAATGAATCGTTTTAATGCGGTTCTTTTTCCGCAGATGCACACTGTGTGCCGTATTTTCGAGATTATGTATCTCCCCGATTTTTTCGGAAATCTGAGAAATAAGGTTTATCGCTTTTGATGTAATCTTAAACGGCGGTTCGTAGGACATATTCGAAGTTATTATATCGGATTTTTCCCGATTCTGCTAGCTTGCGCGTCTCATACAAAAGATAATGGGAACCTCTAAAAACTGCAAGTCTATCGGATTGTTCCGTAAGGAAATGATTTATCGTATCCGTTAGCGCGGATTGCGAATCGGTTTTTGGACAGTTTCCTTCGATTTAGATGCGATGTTGTGATGAAAAATGTACGTCCTTGTACATTTTTCATCGGCGAGTTTTTGCTGTGCAAAAACGTCGCTGCTGCCGGGAACCACCGCCATCCGTGGCGGGTCTGACAGTCATTACTGTATAAAGGCTTAATTTTAAACTCGCGGGGATGGCAAAAAACCAACCAACTTTTGAGACATCCCCGTATTTCCCATGTTCCATGCACCGGACAGTGCAAGACACACTGCAACGGCGGAGGTAACGGCAGTTTCCGTACGCAAAATTCTCCGGCCCATAGTATACGCAGTAAAGTGTTTTTTTGTAAACAGCAGCCGTTCGTTCAGGCTCCAGCCGCGCTCATTTCCTACGGCAAGCCAAAGCGTTTGTTTCCCGTCCCATTGTAATTGAGGCAGCGGATACATCGCAGGGCTGAATGGCACGCCATCTTGTTCACTATGCGTTTGTTCAATGTGATTTTGCGCAGTATGATCTCGTTTAAGGTGCTCTTGGTCAATAGAACCTTGTTCAATTTGAAAAGGAACATCGAGCACCGCCTGCAAGTGATCCGCCTGTATCTCATCCTCATACCGGTCGAAAAAATGCCGTACGCTATAGGCTCGGTAAACTTTTGGGATATGAGTATCCCCTGCCTGACTGCATCCGTCGATCAATAGCCGCTCTATCTCCGCTTCTGCAGCGATATCGGACTTTAGATAGGATTTTTCCCCCAGCTCGGTGCCGGTCAGATACAGCGCTTCAATCCCGAGCCCTGCGACATCACGCAGAATACGGCGAAGCTGAATGGGGCGCGGGAAGCCGAGTATCAGTCTGATAGGCGGCAACATTGAATAACTGTTTGCTCCGTCAACGCTCTCCAGTGTGGTAAACCGTGCAGTCAACAACTCATCGGAAAAAGAAGTGATTTTCGCCGTTCCTTTTTCCCCGTTAATGGTACCCGCCTTGAATACCGAACCAACGCCGAGCTTCAGCACTTTTTTGATATGCAAAAAGCGTTCATCCGTTTTGGAAAAAGAAAATGTTCCGGCAGAAAGTTCTTCCTGTCGCAATAAAATAATATTCATGGCAGCTGATCCGATAATTTTAGACATCGCTAAAAGTCCTGTGATCTTTTAGAGATGCTTATTTCTTTAATCCGTAATATGCCGTAATGTAAAATTGAGGATAATGTACGCAGCATAAAAGATAAATAGAACCGCACCTTGTACTCGGGTTATAACACTGCGTTGGCGCGTCGAGCAAAATCGGAAAATACCGAGCACTAACAGCATAGTCGGGAATTGCAGATAGTAAAACTCTACCGGTACACGAATACCGGAAGGCGTTACTGCGGCCGCTACACCCAATACAAAGAGGACATTCAAGATATCTGCCCCGATGATGTTACCCGCAGCAAGTTCCCCGTGTCCTTTCCGAACGGCAGTAATTGCGGTTACCAATTCGGGAACGCTTGTACCGAAAGCGACCAAAGTCGCAGCGATAATACTCTGCGGGATACCTATTTTTATTGCGGAAACTTCTACCGCAGGAATCAGTACCTTAGATGACAGTACGACCACTGCAATTCCGGCAGCCAGCCACGCAAGCAGCAACCATAGCGGTTTTTGTTTTTTTTCTTCGACGGGCTTCTGTTCGCCCCCTTCTATCGATTCTTTTGCCCAGCGGAATGATATATACATGTAGCACGCAAGAAGCACGACAAATATCCAGCCCATCCACTGATAGATTTTTCCCTCTCTGCCCGGAGAGAAAAAGGGGAGCGAAACGAGCGTCAACAGCAACGCCGCCGAAAATTGCACGGTACCTTGCCTGCGGATGAGCCGTTTGTCAACCGGTACGGTTCCGAGCATCGCGGCAAGTCCGATAATGAGAGCAGTATCCGCGATAATCGACCCGATAGCGTTTCCGAGCGCCAAATCGGCATTGCCTTTAATTGCGGCCAATGTAGACACCGACGCTTCAGGCAGCGTCGTACCGAGACTGACGATCGTTGCACCGATCACCATCTTGGGCATTCCCCATTTAAGCGAAAGGGCAACCGCGCTATCCACCAGCCAATCGGCACCCTTGCTCAGCGTAAATAAACTTACGACGAGCACCATCAACGATATAGCAACCGATGAATTTATTAAGAAATCATGTAAGAGTGCATCCATATAAACCCCGTAAAATAAGCACACCTAAATCCCCAAATAATAAATAGTATGGAAGATTTTAGGAAAACCCGTTAGCAAAATATATGGAAATATACAGGTTTAGGTAAAATCGTGCAAGCCGGAGTTTACGTTTAGTCTGTATAACAGGGCAACCGCATTAAAAATATTTTTAGTGGTTGCTCGCTCCGAAAAATACAAAATATTATTGCAAAACTTCCAGTTGTTTCAACATTTCAATACTTTTCAAGTTAATTAAACCATCGTAATACTTTTCCATAAATGCATTACCGTCAGTTGTAAGTAATCTTTCATGTAATGAAATATTTTGATCGATTCCCAAATCAAATATTTCTAAACCTTCCGAATTTAGCATATTTTTCATTTTTAAAAACGAAAAAATAATTTTAAATTTCTCCACAACCTCATTCGGATTTTCATCAGCATCTATATGCCAAGCTGCCTTATCATATATTTTCATTTTAATCTTTCCTCTCAATTCTGGTATTTACATCTTTAGGGATTTCTATCAGATTACCTTCTGAATCTTTAATATAATTTCCTCCATTTTCTCTAATCCTTTGTTCCTTTGCCGTCTGCCCTGTTTTATCGGCGGTCTTTGATGTCACTTCAACAGAATCCACCACTTTGCCATCTTTCGTAACGACAAAATCGATTCGTCTTGCTTCTCCTGTTTCAGGATCCCTTACAATATTTCCATTTTTATCACGCAAATACATTTCGGATTCAACTTTATAACCTTCTTTTTCAGGATATTTTTCTCTTAATTCATCCTCAACTTCTTTTTCACGCCGTAACCCGTCTTGCTTATTCTTAATCGGCTCTCTATTTTCTTTCTCATTGTTATCAGTGTATTCATCTTTATTTGTATTTTCAACACGCTCCGTATTTTTCTTTTGCTGTTCAACCCGTTTATCGGGATCGTAGTGTGCAATGGTTTTTTCCTGTTCCCCTTGTGTTGCCTCTATACGGCGGTCGGGATCATAGTGTTGAAAATCCGATTGCTCTTTTTGATTTTCACTTCTTTGCACCGCATCTTTTTCAGGCGGCGTGAGTCGAGCATCAGGATTAAATGATTTTGATACTTTAGAAAATGAAGGTCTTGTTTCGGCAGTTTTTGCTAATGCTTCGATCAATTTATACCTCCCTCTTTTGACCATTTTTCCAGTAGTTCCGTTTTACCAAGTTCGTTATGCAAGTAATCGGTGATGATACACTGCCGGATATCCTTGCTGAGCTGTTCTTCCGAATTGAGGTGCAGAATCCGCAGTATTGTCTCATCTACATCACGCGACCATTGTTCTTCATCATCAGTGCGGGAAAACGATTCGGTAAATGCTTGTTTTATCTCCGGAAATAGGGCAGAAATAATCGGAGCTATTTTGGTGAAGCGGGGCATTTTCGGCGGTTCGTCTATGTATTTTTGCAACTGCACAACCGCAACAGCACGGATATTCAGATGACGGATTATTTCCGTAAGGCGTGTTTTTTCAGCAGGACTGATAGAATCAGGATTGCAGAGAAAATGGGCAACGGACAAGCGTTCCGTATATATCTGAGGTTGTTTTTCTTCTGGCGGCTTTGTGTATGCATAATGCTGTTCTGCAGTACGATGATGTGCAACCTTGCACAACACCGGTTCAATCCAATCATTCTGATACACTGCAGCGACACCGAGGGGTAATTTGCTGAGTTCAATAATTTGATCGTCATTCAGTCCTGCGGCTTTTCCAACCAATTCGCGGTCGGAAAGATCGGGCAGGCGCATAATGACTTTGGTATTGGTATTACGGATAACCGCCATATCCAAAAGTCCGGGAGCCTGGTCTGCAATGATAAAACCTTCGCCATAAGTGCGCATTTCTGCAATGGCATTCCCGAGCATTTCTACCGATTTACCCAAAAGATTTGCCGATTCGTTTGATTGTTCCATAGCGATACGCTTGAGCAAATGGTGCGCTTCTTCCAAGACGGTTACGTGCATTAAATCGGCATTCAATCTGCCGGATGTCATACGATATTCCTGCAGCTGCATGACCAGTATGCCCATTATAAGCGACTTTGTTTCCGTCGATCCGACTCGGCTTAAATCGACAATCACATTCTTATCAAAAAGATCGGAATCTGTGATAGCATCATTGGTAAAGATAAGCCCGTTTAATCCATTGGTCAGCGAGCGTAAGCGGGTAATAAGCGATCCCTTGTATGCACCTTTATTTTCCGCATCATAATCAGAACTATCGATAATAATGCGAACATTACGGACAACATCGGCAAAAGACGGATACAAATTTTCTCCATAGGGATTTTTTGATTCCGTTAAATCCCATCCTGCATCCTGATATGAACGCTCCACCGCTTCTTTTAATACGGCCGGCATAGCCGCATACATCGGCCAGCACACATTAAAAATTTCAACCAGCCGATCAAGGTGTTCCAAGATATGAATTCCCTTTGGAAACTTAAAAGGGTTAACACGCAACAGCGGAGTTAATGCAGGATTCGTACCGTACACGGCAACACCATCTTGCATACCGAAAATATGTTTGTATTCACCCTTTGCCGGTTCAATAACTAAAAACGTACACCCGCTTTTTTTAGCTTCTGTGAGTATTTGATAAATGGTATTCGATTTACCGCTTCCGGTTGAACCGGTGATAAAGGTGTGAGATGCAAGGCTGTTGGTGTTAAGACAAACGATCTTGTTTTCTTCCTTTCCAATGTGGTATACCGTACCAAGTTTACAATTGATTCCATTATCCGTTACACTTGATACCACCTCACGACCGAAAGAGGCAACGGTTCTTACAGGAAGCCCCGCTACACTTTTTTCAGGGAAGCCTGCGTGAATAGCCAGTTCTTTTGTGCTGATAAATGAAGCAGCAGGCATTTCAGAACCGTTTACATCCACAATAGGATGCAGCATTTTCTTTAGATAGTCAGCCACCTGTACAAGATTACTTCCAGACCATTGCGTAATAGCGCCGGTTTCGAGATATGAGTCTTCACCGCGAATAACCGAATAATATGCAGCTGCCGCCATCTCTGAAACGATAGGAGTATCTGCAATACAATAGGCAGCACATGACCACATACCGACACTACCGGCTGTATCAATACGTTCAAGCTGTGCATCTATCGTGTCCATCATCTTTTTTACTGCTTTATTTTCGAAAGAAATTTGCAGTGTACGGCTTGCCCCTGTTCCTTTTGTTGTTGCATCACTTTTTGTTTCAGAAACACCTTTACTCGTTCCTTCTGTTGTGCCATAGGCATTGCTTCTGCTTGAATTGGTTCCTTCGATGGAACTTATGCCGGAAGTATGGGATTTGTTAAAACCTGCATTACCGAAGATTCCTACAGGCGGAATCATGCCGCCCAACCCCAAACCTATGGAAAATCCTTTTGTACCGGATTCTGTGTGTGTGGTTGAATAAGTTCTTCCCTCCGTTTGTGTGATGGTATTAGTAATGCTGTGGTTGATAGTATCGGTAATACCGTGTGAATAAGTTGCGGTAACGCTTTCACTTTCATTCTCTCCATAGGTCAATACCGTATTTTCAAAAGGTTTAATTGCAGAATATAAATTCTCATACCCCCGCTTTATTGTCTGTACTTCACTTGTAGGAATCGGTTCGGCAATCAATAGCAGCGAGTAGCGCTCTCCCCGCATTGCATCAATAACTTTTTCTATTCCTTGCACAAATTTTTGCTCTTGAGTTTCTTGTTCTGCACGGAGTCCTGCAATACCGGTAATACTTGCGATACTTTTCTGTTGCCCGGCATTTAATTTATTGACAGCAAAAACATCTTCCGACACCTGTTCAATATCCGATTTTGATAGTATACACTGCGAATAATTAGTAGGCACTGCTGTATCTTTATAAGTCTTAAACGATATACCGGGAAAATTTGCACAGAGACTCTTATATAGTATCTCATGTGCTTCTGCTGGATTTTTCTTTATAGAACGAACGCCGATATAGTAGTCTATTTCTGTACTGCTGCTGTTAATAAGTACGACAAGGGAAGCACCGACTGCAGCAACCGATTGAAATACACTGACTAATTTGTCGCGGGTATTCTCCGTCTTATCGAATACGAATTGCTCTAATTTATAAAATCGCGCAATTTTATTCAGTTCAATATTCCGTATTGTTTCGGCAACCGGAATCACTTCATAGTTTGCCAGCTGTGCAAGATATTTTTTTTGTACAATGATATCTGCTTTATTCATTGAAGCAATCAAATGTTCTTTTTTTCGGACATCTAATTGAGTTTCCATATTATCCCTCCTCGTATAAAATAGACCTATAGTTGATTTAATTCATTTACTCTATCAAACAGCGATGTCTGATTAGTCTCTAACTCAAGATGCGACTGTTTCCCTACGTTGTGTAGTTTTTTTTGTAAATGAATATTTAGTTTAACATCCCTCGATTGCGATACATGGGGTGACTTTCCCTGTGTTTTAGCATCTACATCCCGTATATCATTCTCTTCTTCTACGCAGCTGACATCACTTCCTGTTGAACAATAAGGCGAGTAGGACAACGGCTGCTGCCGCGACGATGACTGCAATGGTTGTTCCTGTGCTTGTTTTTTTCTGCCGGTATTGGTTCGTCGTTGCAGGGCGGGTTGTGGGCAGTACATAGTCTCCTGATTTTTTTTTTGCATTATCTTGTATTCGTTCAGGAAACAGATAATTTGCAACTTCAATCATGTGTTCAATGCGCTTTTTTGAAAACTTCATTTGCATTTCACTACCTAATTCCGTCCAGTATGCTGGTGTCCATTCGGTTTTTAACTGCTTAAACTCTTCATCGGAATCAGGCATATACAATTCATTTTCGGTAATACCGTTCGCTAAGCAGTATGTTACATACGCCTGAATTTCATTACCGGACGGCTGCCGTGCAATTAATGTAAAAAATCGGCTATACACTGCCGAAATCTTTTTTTCCCGTACGGCTTCTTTGAATCCCTCACTAATGATATACATATAATCCTCCTTCTATTTATATGGCCAAGACGTTCTGTAATCTGTCATTAAATTGTTCAATCCATTGCAAACGCAGTTCTCCTGTTTTTACTTTAGCTATCAGTTCCCGTTCATCACCTAATAAGTTACGCTGTTTTATAATTTCTGCATTCATTATCTCATCAAGTTTTGTCAACTCTCCCTTGAAGAAGGTTTTAAAGTCTTCTACTTGTGATGATGCATAATCTTGAATATCTTCCAACCTTTCATCGAACTCCTGTATGATATCGCCGATAATTTTGTCATGCAGCTGTTTATATTTAACAGAAGTACGTTCTTCATAAACATCTCGTGTATAGTAGCTATCTTGAAACCATGTCCATGGTTTGTACCATTTTTTATTTTCGTTTTTGATCTGTCTTGTACCTACTTTTACCTTTTCTGTTTCGCTAAACTCATTCAATAAAGCATCTTCATTAATTGACGTTGATATCATCGCTGAAAGGGAGACTTGTTCTGTATCAAAATCTCCGACATTGACCAGTTCTGAAACATATTTTTTGTATTCTGCAATAATGCCCTTTGCAGTATCTACTACGGAATCCTGTATTGCTTTTTCCAAATCACTTCTCAATTTAGGTTTGTATTGTTCAAGCTTTCGTTTAATATTTTCTATGAGTGTCAAAGCGGCGCTTACATCAATTTCATTGGTTACTGATGTATTTTCAAAGTATGTTAATAAATCCTGTCTTATTAGTTTTACTTTTTCGTTTAAGGTACCTGTTATTGATAGCCTGTTAATCTTCTGCCGATAGATTTGACCGTGTTGACCTCTTTGCATCCTATCTTCTACCTCTTTGAGTGCCTCAATAGTTTTTTCCCTATCTTCCCTATTTTTTTCAAGGTATATGATACTTTTATCGTTTTTTTGCTCTTTCTGAATGCGTTTAGTAAGAGTTTCTACTGCTTTTTTTACTTTGGCACTGATAGCATATTTTTCGATATATTCATTAATTGCAATTTCTACGGCCGGTACTCCGCTATATATCTCTGCCAAGGATTCGTTATCTCCGGATTCTTGTGCAGCTTTGATTAAAGCATCTTGTTTCTGCTTACCTGAAAAAGATAACGGAGCAAGGCGTGAAAACTGTCTCTTCTCGTCACTTATCGTCCGTTTTACTTTCGAATCTAAAAAATCTTCTTCATCAATAGATATGGGCATGTTATTTTTTTTCATACGGATGATTTTTGCAAGCTCTGCTGAAATAGGGAATATTTGAGGATCAAATATATCATGTTTCGCCAAGTACTCTTTTAAATCGTCAATTATTTTTTCAAGTGATTCCTTGTGAGGTTGAATCACATCAGCTTTATTCAATACAAATAGGAACCGATCTTTTGATTGTGTTCCGGGATCCTTAATTTTTTTTGAAACGGCACTGAGTAAAGTTGCATCATCATTTATCCGCAACTGCTCAGCATTAAACACATACAAAATCATTGGCTTAAAATCGGAATCTACGAGGTCGTATGTACGTTTCTTGTGTTCCTCTGTTGCACTGTTATTCGGACCAGGCGTATCATTTAACACCACATCCATACCGAATTCATAAATATTCGGTATATCACCGTATAGCTCAATAACAGAAAGGTCTTGATTCGCATTCAGCTTTTCTAATGTATCAAGTGTTGCACTATTGGAATCTTCTATAATGTTTCCATCATTGTCGTATGCTTTAACAGAAAAGTGTTTTTGAGAATCTCTGTTATGAATTTTTGCTACAATAGCTGTAGTTGCTTCATGCCGCGAAGGTAATAACTCTTGTCCCAGCATAGCATTTATTAGTGTTGATTTTCCGCTGCTCACAGTTGCAATAATCCCGATATCCTCAGTAGCGCTCAATGCATATTCGAAATTCTTGCGTAGCTCCGGTTTCTTTAAACTTTCATACGGCGATTCTTTTTGCATATCATCAAACAAATTACGCAAATCTTGTATTCGATGCTCTGAAGATTTTCCTTCTTTTATTATCAGATGTACTTGCTTATGTGTATGGTTTTGTAAAAATTCATCGCAAGCAGTTTGCATATCTTTACAATCTGCAGGATGTCCTAAAAATTCTATTTCATAGCTATCGTCATTTTCCAGGATATCCAATTCATCAAAAAAATATCTGATCCAGTCCTGCAAGCGGGATAATCCGCTTTCAGTTCCCCAGCATTTTTGTAAAACAGCAGGGCTCCCATTAATTTTACAAATTGTTTTACCGGAAAAAGGGTTGTGTTCCAAATAAACCTGTGTCATTTTAATCCTCCATTGTGATTAATTATTTGAGTATCTATAAAGTGTTCAATATTGATAAAACCAGTGTTATATAATGCTTGCTCAACATCACATGAAAAATATTCTTGTTCATCAATTACTACTTTTTTTTCAACTGAATACGTACGTGAAAAACATTGTGATTTTTTTATTCCGATAGGATTAGCAAGTTGTTTCTTAGCGTATTTCCGGAACAATATTCTAAAGCTATCTATTTCATCTTCAGTAAATATTTCATGTTTTCCTGCCAGCACCATCTTGAATAAACGGGCAGCCTTTGCAGAGGTGGAAATAATTATTGCATTATCAAATCTGTGATATGCTAAATTATTTTTAATTTTTTCTAAGGCATCCGACAACGATTCTTTTTCAGCATTAAATATATCTATTTTATTGACAATAAAAACAATTTTTACTGCTGTATTTTTTTTCTGAATTTGATGTATCTGATTCAATACGGCGTCTTCATCATTAGTTCCAATATATGCTGCATTTAATACGCATAACAGGATATTAATCTTTGTATTTTGTAAAAAATCTATAGTTATTTTCTTATGCGTCTGATCTCCAGAAAAATTGGTTCCCGGCGTATCATGTACAGCAACAATCTTTTTGCTATTTGTAATATTATCTAAGTTCCCTTCAAGAATAATACGGTCAAAATCGGTGTTACCGTTCCACTCGATTAAATCTGTGTTACTGAGATTATTGGAAATACGTTTCAATTTTCCGTTGTGTAATGCAATACCGGTAACACGGTTGTACAAATCATTGTCGTATACGGATGTAATTTTAGCAGTGCATGCCGTATTTGCCTCAGGAAATATTTCATTTCCTAACAGTGCATTTACAAAAGTAGACTTTCCGGCGCTCATAGTAGCGATAATAGAAATATTAAACACAGCCAGCGTTTCATAGTTAATAATAGCAATTAGATGCTGAGTAATTCTATCGATTGTTTGCCGTATATAAATATCTTGTGTTGTTTGTATGTGAGCTTGTAAAAGTTGTGTTTGTTTTGCGCATAAAAGTTCTCTATACCGGTTAAACCATTCTTGCATATTTTTATCTGTTAGGCATTGATTAACGATAGCGGTACAAAGGCTATCGACATTTTTATTTTTCTCCATATTAATGAGATAACATGCCTCAATAATAAGCAGATAGATATATCGATGTTTATAAATCGGTGTTTTAAAATATCCTAAGAAACCACGCTGCCGTTTTATATCGGCTTTAGAAAGAATCTTGATACAGTCATCAATGCTTTGTTCCGGAAACGATTCGGGCAGATTAAACAGTGTTTTTAATTCGTTAAAAAATACCGTATAACCTTCCATATTATTTATATCGTTTGTCAATGTTTTTAATGCAGTGTAATATACCTGCCGGTATCTGAGCGGTGCATCGCAAACAATATGCTGCGGATCATATAGGCGGAACAATCTAAAAGGAGTAAATCCGTTGTTTTGTATATTTCCGTCTTTTTTTCGTATCATTTAACATATCCTCGTATAACATAATTATAAATTGAAACCACAGGGAACTATTACGCTTTAAAGTGTCCTTGTCCCCTTCCTTCTCCTTCATACATCTCTCGCATCCTCTCTATCTCCTCCCTCACCGCGTGAGCAAGTTCCGGCGGATCCAATACCCGTACCGTTGCCCCCTGCCCAAGCACAAACCGTTTTATCTCTTCAAACTGCGTTGTCTTAAAGCTCACCTCAACGGACTTATCGTCATATACCCGCACCGTCTGCTCTTCGTTCCAGATATGCTCCTCGGCAAACACTCCGACCGAAGAAGAAAAGAGCAACCGTACCGTAAACGGTTCCCGTCGGTTGAGCCACACCCCGACATTTTTATCAATGTATTGCTCCACCGTAAAACCTGTAGGCAGTTCAAACGGCTTATCTTTCAGTACCTCAATCCCGCTCATCCTACTGAATGAAAAAATCCGCTCTTCGTTTTTATCGACACAGCGTCCAATCACATACCACGCGCCACGTTGACATACGATATGATACGGCTCGCACATTCGCGTTGCCGGTTCCGGTTGCATTAAGCTGCGATACCGAAATCGGATTGCCCGCCGTGTTTTTACGCCGGTAAATACCGCGTCAAAAGTCTCCGGACGAATTGCAGGGGATGGTTCCGGGATAAACGTAACAGTATCATCCAGCCATAGCGTATTCACCGAAACTGCATCGTCAGGCAGAAGCTCCGTCAATTTTGCAAACACTGCTTTCAGCCGTCCTTCAATCGGCGTGTTACGGTATTGCCGTAATGCTTTCTCAAATACTGCCGCCGAAAAAAGCTCTTCATCCGTCAAAAACAAACTCTTTAAAAAGAATGTTTCCTGCGTGTATACATATCCGCATTTGCTATGATCATATTCAATCGGCGCTTCATACCGATCACGCAAAAATTCAATATCCCGTTCTACAGTTCTCTTACTGACCTCAAATTCTTTTGCAAGGGAGCGTACTGTCGGAAAACGCTTTGCACGAATCATCTCATCAATTTTCAACAGCCGCCAAAACTGCACTTTACCTTCTTTTTCGTTCATTTCTATGCCTACGTATCTTCTGTATGATGCATATGCAGTGTAGCATCCCGACACCGACAAATAGTGTCGGCGGTGAAAGTTTTTTTGAGATTTTTTTGCCGGTTCTTATAGAAAATTGATATGACCGCTATATCCGTAAAGTCTGAATCGAGGAAAGGAAATGCTATGTAAAAAGAAGATTGAACTTCCGGCGGCGTGCTACCGCTTATCGCTGCAGAGGATGGAATTAGTGCTGAATGCTGAATCGATAAATTATTATTTATATCGCACTGCTTGTACAAACCGCCTTTATGCGGTGCGGCGTTTACTTTATATAACATGATGTAATTATACTCCGGCTTTTACCAAAACGCAAGAAGTAATTTTTATATGCCTTTGGTACTATTATAATTGAGATTTGCTTTTCCGGAAACATACCATACCTGTAAACACAAGATATATGTTTTTTTACAAAAAAAGCTTGCAAGCACAATACACCTTCCAGGGTAAACGCATCAGATTTTTGAAAATATACGCCCGCAGAATGAGAGGCTGTTCAACCAGAGTTTCGCCGCTTTGCGGCTCAAATGGTTGCTCAACCTCTCATTCTGCGGCATCTAATCTATCTGACTGATGCGTTTACCCTGCTCCTGAAAATCAGTCGATACCAATCATCACGGAAGTAGCTTTGATAACAGCCAAAGCGACCTCGCCCTCTTTTAAGCCGAGTTCTTCGACGGCGTTGTTGGAAATGGTGGCGGAGATGGTACAGCCGCCCAGTGCACTGATGCGCACGATTGAGTTTACAGCTCCCTTTTCCACTCCCAGTACCTTGCCGGGAAATTGGTTGCGGGCGCTTAGGGGCAGGTGTTCACCGTGGCCGACCATAACCTCCGTGGCTTTGATGACAGCGTAGGCCTTTTTGCCCGGTACCAATCCCAGTTCCCGTATGGCGTTCATAGAGATCGTTGCGGACACAGGCGTTCCGTTGACATCAATCGTAACAATGCCGTTGACGGCTCCCTCGGTTACCTTGCTAACGGTACCGGAGAACTGATTTCTTGCGCTTAGTTTCATTTAGAACCTCCAAATTATCGAATGATCGAAAATTAGTCTAATTTCGGCGTTTCATAATTCAAAATCATCTGCGCCTGCTGATCACTGAGCTCATAGTAGAAGAACGTATGATAGAAGTTTTTCAGTTCCTGCGCAATGTCAAAATCTTCAAACAACTCAGGATACAGCAGCTTTGCACACCACTGGGGCTGCAGCGCGGATTCCACGCCATAACGATCCCATGCGAAAACTCCCTTTGGATTGGAATATACTCGTCCGTTTTTCACCGCTTTAAGATTTGCCCATGCAGGATCGGACATTACCTGATCAACCTGCTTCTTGGGTTTTCCGGTAATCAGAACGTCGGGATCCCACTGCAGCACCTGCTCCATAGAAATGGTTTGCAGATTGCCAGTCATTCCTTCCGCAGCTGCGTTGATACCGCCGGCATATTTGATCCACTCATCGATGATGGTGTTGGCGCCGTCGAAATTCAGCTCATAGATAGAATTGCCGTGCGCTACCGTTGTGCGGTTTTCTTCGGGGATATCTTCTACGCGTTTTGCAACCCAGTCCAGCCGCTCTTTAAGATAAGCCGTATAACGGTTAGCAATATCAACAGCTTCTCCTCCGAAAACTTCGGCGGTAAGCTGTACGGATCGTATCATCTCATCATAGGTTTTGAACGAACAGTTGGATTGTTTGTATTCGCGAAGGAAACGTTCGTCTTCCGTATGGCTCACGTTCCCTGCTTTTTCGGGAATAGGCGAGCCGATATCGGGATGTACCGGTTCTGTCCGATTTCGACTGTCCATATTCTCCCCCATTAAATTTTCGTTATTATATATTGTTAGTGTATTAGTGTATATTAGAAAAGTATGCGAATATAAGTATTTCTTATGTATACAAAGAGTTTACTCCCATGGCGTCTGTGCCAAGGGGTATCAAGGGGGGATTTAAAGGTGTATGGAGTAAAAATACGTATAGTAGATGAGAAATCGGATAAGCTGCAAAACGTATCGGCATATAGCCGACCGCTCTGTAAGAGCGGGTTTGGTCAGTCTTGAACTGCGTGTTAGACAGCTACTATACCTTAAACTTTTTTACTTCTTTCGACAAGTTCTCAATACTTGCCTTATTCTTTTGCGTTATCTCATTGACATCTTGTACCGCATTGCTTATCTGTACCGCGCCGCTTGCCATCTCGTTCATGCTTTCGGTAATCACGCGGGTAAGATCATCGAGCTTACGCATCTCCTGCGCAACGTTTTCACCGCCGCGCAGCATCTCGGCGGAACCGTCGTTTACTTGGTTGGTTACAATATTTATGTCGCGGATAGCCGACAGCACTTCGCGGCTGCCGTTTTCCTGTTCACGCATAGCGTCCATAAGGTTTTGGCTCATTGTTTTTACCTGCTCCGAAAGGGCGAAGATGGCGTTGAACTTTTCTTCCGCCGTTTTTGAAGAGGCCGAAAGAGATTCAATTTCTCCCGACAACACTTTGAGGGTAGAAGTGATGGTTTTGCCTTGCGTACTGGACTCTTCTGCCAGCTTACGGATTTCGTCGGCAACAACGGCAAAGCCTTTGCCGGCTTCGCCCGCATGGGCGGCTTCAATGGCGGCGTTCATTGCCAGCAAGTTGGTTTGGCTTGCGATGTGCTGGATAACGCTTGAAGCTTCTAAAAGGCTGCCTGACTCTTCGGCTATTTTCTGCGTAACGCTGTTTGCTCCTGAAATTGTTTCTTTACCGTCCGCCGTCGCCGATGCAAGCGTTTTTATAACATCATCGGTTTTGCCGAGCGTCTGCGTGATGGAAGTTATATTGCCCACCATCTGTTCGACAGCCGAAGAGGATTCTGCAACGCTTGCCGATTGATTTTCGATACTGCCGTTCAGCTGCTTAATCGTGCGGATAATTTCTTCGATGGTTGCAGCCGTTTCGGTAACGCTTGCCGCTTGGGTCATTGCCTGCTGCTTAACTCCGTCGATGTTAGCGCTGATTTGGTGCACGGCACTTGCGGTTTCGGTCATGTTGGAAGCCAGTTCATTCCCGATTTCTTCCATGTCGTTACTGTTCACTCCGACTTGCCGGATAGAAGCGCCTATTTTCGCAATCGTTTGGTTAAAGTATTCCGATAAGTCGGTAATCTCATCATTGCCGTGTACGGGGAGGCGGACGGTAAGGTCGCCTTCGCCTTGTGCGATATTTTGCAGAGCATTAACGACGACCTTTACCGGTTTTACCATGCTGCGGGCAATGAAGTAGACGATGACCAGCGTAGTCAATAAAATTGCTGCGCCGATAATAATCATTTCAAGCCTCAGTTCATCAACGGTTCCCATAAATTCGTTTACGGGGGCACTTATGATAACTGTCCAGCCGGTCGTTTTCATTGTGGCATAAGAAGCGATTTTGCTTACGCCTCCATACTCATAAAAACCGATTGACGGCTCATCGATTTCAACCGCCATTTTTTCAAATGCACCGGCAGATTTAAGCGATAAATTGGTCTTAGATTCTTCATAAGCATTTGAACGAGTCCTAACCAAGTCAAAATCTCTGTCTGCAATGGTGCTTCCTGTGTTATCCAAAATATAACATTCGCCCGTTTGACCGACTACAATGTCATGAATGTCATTTGAAAGATGTTCAGCCTTAACAGTACAATTCAATACAGCCGTAATAGTTCGATTGTTATCATATACGGGAACGGCAAATACAAAAACCAATGTATTAAGAACGCGGGATACAAGCGGCTCCGAAACAAAACTTTTGCCTGCGGACGCTGCTTGAAACCATTCTCTGTCGAGCGCCGATACGATGCGGTCATCGCTTGTCTTACGCACACCGGAGAGATCGTATAAACCAAGCTGCTCTATTTTTTCATTGAACAAAGCTTCTTTTTTTAAATGATTTACTTTTTCTTCATACGATACCGCAGGGTTTACAAGAATCGGCATGCGCGCAATGCCTTCGAGGAATTGCCAAAAGGCGGTAATGCGGCCGTCAATGATTTCTGCCGTATCGGTCGC
>CAJPTT010000003.1 GCA_905373565.1 uncultured Treponema sp.
CTTGTAATTTATCAGAGATTCTAAAATTGAAGCGTAATAATCCTAAAAAGACTAAAAAACCGGAAAACTTCCCTCTTGATAGTGTCAAAATTAAAAAATTGAAGCGTAGGGTTGCTTAAAAAAAACTTTCATTTTATACTAAATCAGAATTAATCTTACTTATATGGAAGCTGATGGGATCTGGTGGTCTTCGCGGTCTTCAAAACCGTTGGTTGCATAATTCGCAACGGCAGGTTCGATTCCTGCCTCTTCCGGTTTTCTGTTGCAGGTGTGTGGCTGTGCTAAGTGTTTTGTTTGTTGCAGCATTTTCGACAGATGCCGAAAAACTTGCGTATGTGTCTAAAAAAGTTTGGTCGATCGACTACATATTGGATAATCGAGTTGTTTTATCATGTTTAGAAGAAAAAACTTACGATTTCCTCTTATTTGACTTTGAAGCAGGTGGCGAGTATCCGCCGAATATACTCAAAGAGATTTACGAACAATATCCTATTGTACCTATCTTTTTATTATCACATCAACATTGTAATTTTGTAGAACAAGCCGCTTTTGCAACAAATATGGTATTGGGTTGTTTTTCAATTCCGTATGAATTTAATATATTGCACAATACTATTAAAAATACGCTTGAAGGAAAAAACAGCAGAATAATCGATATGTATGATATAGATCCGGTAACGGCGCCTCTTTATACAAAGCTGCAGGGGCAGAGTATTGAGATACAAATGGTACGGAATTTCATTTTACAAGCGGCACAGCAAAGTTCCCACGTGCTGCTTTACGGAGAAAGCGGTTCGGGTAAAGAAGTTGTCGCTTCGCTCATCCATCAATATTCTAAAAACCGTCACGGTAAGTATCTTCCGGTAAATACCACCTGTATTGCGGAAGATCTTGCAGAGAGTTTATTGTTCGGCTCATGTAAAGGCGCATATACCGGAGCAACCGACAAAGAAGGCTTTTTTTCAGAGGCAAATGAGGGAACTCTATTCTTTGATGAGATAGAAAATCTTACGCTGAATTTACAGGCAAAACTCTTGAGGGTGATCGAAACACACGAATATTATAAACTGGGAGGAACTAAAAAGTATTCTTCCGATTTCAGACTGATTTGCGCCACAAATCGCGATCTGCAAGATATGGTAGATCAAGGCCTTTTTCGATTAGACTTGTTTTATCGTCTTGACGTATCGCATCTTGTTATTCCTCCGCTGCGGCAGCACAAAGAAGATATCGGATTGTTGGCATATAATTATCTGAAACAAACAAAGAAATACCTGTCGCAGGAAGCATTGCATCTGCTGCATAAGCATAATTGGCCGGGAAATGTCCGTGAGCTTTTTAATTGTTTGGAGCGGGCTGTGTTTGCGGCAAAGACTTCTCCTGTTCTTTTTCCGCAGCATTTCGACATTTAACATAGCACAGCTTTTGAAAAAGCTTCTCCAAATACCGCGCTTCCCGGACGGATAATCCGGCTCGTGCAATAATCTCCTTAAAAAAACGAATGTTATCTTCCTTTCCTGCATGTTTAAAAAGCCCCATATTACATAAACAGCGGTTGATATGTTCCGCTGCCGAAGTAACCCGCGTATAGGGAATACGCTCATATCCGTATTTTCGGGGGCTATAGGCACGGAATAAGGTGTAACAAACAATCTGTACTGCGTGAGAAAGATTAAGCGACGGAAAATCGGCTGCCGAAGGGATATTGACCGCTACCGAGCACACATTCAGCTCTTCATCGGTAAGCCCTGTACGTTCATTGCCGAATACGAGGCCGGTAAGTCCTTCTGCCGTATTAAATGAAAACGAAGCAAAGTCCTCCGGCGTCATTCCCCACGATTTGCGTTTTTCTCCTACTCGCCGTGTTGTACCTGCGATAATACAGCAGTCGGCAACCGATGTTTTTAATCCTGTAATCGAAGGTTCAAAAAAGCGGGCGTTTTGCCAGATTGTTCCGGCATGAATTGCCAAACGAAGGATTTCGTTTTCGTCGTAGTCTTCTCTATTGCCTGCAATGCGTAAATCAGTACAATTATTGTTAGCCATCGCTCTGCAAACAGCGCCGATATTGCGGCTTATTTCCGGACGGCAGAGGATGACGGCAACAGGGAGGCGTTGTTGAGGTGTTGGAGTGTCCATAGCAATTATTTTGTGTAGAACGCTTGCTATGTCAAGTGCTTCGGGGTATAATCATAAATATGTGGGTAAGGGTTATCTAATCAACAACCCCGACGCAAACGTCGGGGGATTAAACTCTCCGCACGAATAAACCGTGTAAAAGGAATACGCTATGGATAATGTGCTGCAAGGTAAAAGCGCATTGGTCATCGGCGGGACAAGTGGAATTGGATACTGCTTAGTGCAATCGCTTTTGCAAGAGTCTGTTTCTGTTGTGATGCAGGGACAGCGCAATTCAAAACGTGTTACAAGTCTTTGCTGCCAAGGAAATGTAGCCTGTTTTATCTGTGATTTGCAAAAAGCCTCCTATGTGGATGAGCTGTGCAAATATGCCAATGCTGCCGATATCCTGTGCGTTGCTTACGGACCGTTTTTGCAGAAGCCTCTCGATGTAACTACTCCTGAGGAATGGAATGCAACCGTGTATGCCAACCTCACATTACCGGGAATACTGGTTTCGTCGGCGTTGTCCGGTATGAAAGAGCGGCATTGGGGACGTATTTTACTGTTCGGCGGTACGGAAACTCATATTTTGAGGGGGTTTAGGACAAATGCCGTGTATGGAGCGGCAAAAACAGGCATTATGTCACTTGTCAAATCCGTGAGTATGGAATATGCTCTATATGGTATTACCGCCAATGCCGTTTGTCCGGGTTTTACCGATAGCGGCTTATTGTCGGAAGAAACTCGGGCTCTATGGGCAAAAAAGAATCCGGACGGTAAACTGGTTAATCCGTCCGCAATTACGGAAGCGGCGCTCTTTTTATTAAAAGACGGATCTTATAATGGGGTTATGATGCCTGTTGACAAAGGATGGTCTTCATTTTAAATTTAAACCTCTTGCATAGAGAGGTAAATAACGATATAGTTTGAATATTTATAAAATATTGGAGTGAATAAAGGATTGTGATATGAATGATGCAGAAATAATTCAGAATTTCGACAATGAAAAAGACAAAAGCCTCAAGATACAGCTTCAAAGGATTGACGGGCTGGAAAAATGTGTCGTTATCATTCTATCGGGATATGTCGATACGTATAATTCAACGTTTTTTCAAAAACGAGTTACAACCCTTATAGATGCAGGATATGTTCAGCTTATTTTCAACTGTGCCCATTTGGACTATGTTTCTTCTACAGGAATCGGCTCGTTTACGGCATTCTTAAAAGCGGTTAAAGGAAAGGGGGGCGATATCGTATTGTTAAGCCTCCAGCCGAAAGTATACGAAGTATTCCAATTGCTCGGTTTTTCCAATTTCTTTACCATTCACGATTCGTTAGAAACATCCGTTGAATTTTTTAAAAGCAAAGGAGCCAGTATTCCTCCTCAGGTTACTCTCTTCCCGAAAATTTTCTCGTGTCCTATCTGTGCAAAGAGATTAAAGGCGCCGCGCCCGGGACGGTTCCGGTGTTCCGAATGTAAAACCATCTTGGCAATTGATTCTAACGCACAGGTTTCGCTCGGTTGATATCATATAAAAGCAGTGCTTGTGTAGAAGTTGTGGATATCTTGTATATTGCATATCTGCATCTTCCTCTTTTTTTACTTTTTTATTACATGCACATATTGTTTAGATGTGTGCAAATCTTTATTCATAAAGGCTTTATCTCTTTGCAATGTAAAATGCGAGCTTTTTATATCGGTTAAATAAGAAAGAAAATAATAATATGTGCTTGGTGATAACTTGTGGATAATTTATTATGGTAGTGAGTAAGTTGTGAATAATCGGTGTCGAATTAATGCTTGATAAAAAGTTTCCTAAAAAAATATAAATGTGAGGAGAAATTATGGCATATTATTATAAAGAACCGTCGCACACATTTAATGAATATCTGCTAATTCCGCGTTATACAGGTGTTGAACATAGCCCGCAAAACATTGACTTACACACACCGCTTACCCGTTTTTCTGTCGACGAGAAACCACAATACACACTTAATATTCCACTGGTTTCGGCAATTATGCAGTCGGTTTCCAATGACGGCATGGCAATTTCTCTTGCAAAAGAGGGTGGTTTATCCTTTATTTTCTGCTCTCAAAGTATAGAAAAGCAGGCGGCTATGGTTTGTGCCGTTAAGAACTATAAAGCCGGTTTTGTAGAAAGCGATTCAAACTTAAAGCCTGAAAATACATTGGAAGATGTATTGCGTTTAAAGGAAAAAACGGGACATACAACCGTCGCTGTTACCGATGACGGAACCGCGCATGGTAAGTTGCTCGGCGTTATTACCGGCCGCGATTATCGTCCAAGCAGAATGGCACGGGATTTAACCGTTGCACAATTTATGACGCCCATTGAAAAGATCCATTATGCCGATGAAGGTGTTACCTTAAAAAAAGCAAACGATATTATTTGGGAGTATAAACTCAATTCGCTTCCCGTTCTTGATACCGAAGGAAAACTGGTATCATTTGTGTTTCGTAAAGATTATGAAAGCAAAAAGGAGCATCCGAATGAGTTGCTCGACGAAAAAAAACGATACTTGGTGGGAGCAGGGCTCAATACTCGCGATTACGAGCAACGGGTTCCTGCGTTGGTAGCGGCCGGCGCTGATGTTTTGTGTATCGACTCCTCAGACGGCTTTTCAGAGTGGCAAAAACGTACTATCCAATTCGTGAAAAAACAGTATGGCGATAAAATTCCTATCGGAGCCGGGAATGTCGTTGATGAGGAAGGTTTTATCTTTTTAGCGGAAGCGGGCGCCGATTTTATCAAAGTCGGTATCGGCGGAGGTTCCATCTGTATCACCCGCGAGACGAAGGGTATAGGACGAGGGCAGGCAACCGCGCTTATTGAGGTAGCGAAAGCCCGCGATGCGTATTTTAAAAAAAACGGTGTCTATATTCCCATCTGTTCCGACGGCGGCATTGTGTATGATCACCATATCACTATGGCGCTTGCAATGGGAAGCGACTTTTGTATGCTGGGGCGCTACTTTGCTCGTTTTGACGAAAGTCCGACAAACAAAATACCGGTAAATGGCAGCTATATGAAAGAATACTGGGGAGAAGGCTCATCGCGGGCACGAAACTGGCAACGATACGATTCCGGCGGAGACACTAAGCTTGCGTTTGAAGAAGGGGTTGATTCCTATGTTCCCTATGCAGGTTCACTGCATGACGGCGTTAAAACAACGCTCTATAAAGTACGTTCTACGATGTGTAATTGCGGTGTACTAACCATCCCTGAACTTCAACAGAATGCCAAAATAACGCTGGTGTCCCCTTCCGGCATCATAGAAGGCGGCTCTCACGATGTTGTGCTGAAGGAGGTTCGTTCCTCTATGCATTAAAAAGAACGGCCGCCCTTTTATAGCAGGCGGCCTTCATATACTATCGCGTTTGTCTAAACTAACGGGCGGTATGATGTTCGGCGTGATTGTTGTGAAGCTTGTTTTTCATCAGCGGCGGTTGGCCGGTTGCATCCAGGGCATCGCGCCAGAGTGAGCCGTCCGGCTCGACATAGTTGCGCGAACGAACAACGACATTGATCGGTAAGTGCACAAACTTGTTATACATCAACCCGACAATCAGTTTTGTCTTTCCTGCCATAGCGGCATGAACCGCATTGTTCCCGAGCCGTTCACAGTAAATAGAGTCAACCGGAGCAGCCGGGGCGGAACGGATTTGATAGCTTGGATCAATATACTTTAAATTGATGTGGATGGACTTCGACTTAAAATACGCTTCAATTTGCTCTTTTAAGAATACGCCGATATCGGAAAGGCGTTTATTGCCCGAATCATCGGTTTCGTTTTTGCTTTGCATTAAGTCTTGCCCTGCCCCTTCGGCAACGACGATAACCGTGTAATGGCTTTGCGCTAAGCGATCTTCCAAATGCTTTAAAAAGCCGTTTCCTCCTTGCATATCGAACGGAATTTCGGGGATGAGAACAAAGTCAACTTCATGGCTTGCGATAGCCGTATGCGTGGCAATAAAGCCCGATTCCCGACCCATCAGCTTGACTAATCCGATTCCGTTGATTTGGGACTGTGCTTCCATACGGGCGGCCGCAACCGCTTCGGAAGCTTTTACAACTGCCGTGTCGAATCCGAAAGATTTTTGAATGAACGACAGGTCGTTGTCGACGGTTTTCGGGATGCCGACAACCGAAATGCAAAGGTTCCGCCGTTCGATCTCTTTGGCTATTTCCAAAGCGCCCTTCTGTGTTCCGTCTCCTCCGATAACAAAGAGGATATTCAAGTTGAGCCGTTCTATTCCGTCGACAATCTCTACAACACGGGTACCGCCGCCGCGGGAAGTGCCGAGAATCGTCCCCCCCGTTTTGTGGCATGCGTCGACAACTGTCGGGTTTAAGGGCATAACATCAAAATGATAGTCCGGTAACAGACCTTTAAAGCCGAATCGGATGCCGCTGATTCGTTTAACGCCGTACCGTCCCCACAAACAACGTACGACAGAGCGGATAACGTCGTTAAGCCCCGGACACAATCCTCCGCATGTGATAATACCTGCATGTACGTGGCTCGGATTAAAAAATATTTTTTCCCGCGGGCCTGCTTTTTCAATTAATTGTTCGCGTTTAAAGGGCCCGTACTGTTCTCCGACCTTGGATTCCAGACGAAAGCGGATAAAGTCTTCATTAGTAACGTAATTAGCAATACGGTCCCCGATTACGTTTGAAAGGTGAATGGGCGATGGTATTTTACAGGGGCCAAGTGTCTCAATGGTAAAATCAAATTCCTCATCATGGCGCATAGTGAACCTCCGTTCTGCAATGATCGATATTACAGTATCATAAAATCACGGAGCTTGAAAGAGAGAAAAAGTTTTTTTTTGATTGACAGATTGACTGATTTTCTTCATTATAGTTATATCTATGGCACAGAAAAAAGAATCTTTTCTTACACGTATGTTACAGCTTTTTTTACCCCGAGATGATGCGGAGGCGATAAAGAAGCGGCATTTAAAGGCACTGGCAAAGGAAATTTCAAAAAATAAATTCGGTAAGTGGTATAAGCCTTCCTCGGATGAGTTTCAGCCGCAGATGGCACGCTTCTTTTTTGAGCTATACAAGATTGTCGGTCCTGCAAGGGCTCTTCTTGCAAGCGCCGCTTCGTCAAAAGTTCTCAAAGCTATTACCGTAGAGCAAAATTTATCGAAGCAACAGCATCAAATACGGGAAAAACTAACGCCCGAAGCTATTAAAGAACGCGCAAAAACAGCGAAGCAAAAAGAACTGAGTATTCAAGTGCAGAAGGAATTCGATACTTTTATGCGCGAATTCGATGGCAAAAAGATAGACGAAATCGATACATTGTACCGGCAGCTCAATGAATTTATTCACTTTGTATTGTTTGATTTTTATTTCTTTCTAAAGAAATTCGATCCTGCTTTGCCGGAAGATAAATTTTCTTATACGCCGAATTTTTCGACTGTTAACGGCGAATATCTTAAAGATGAATTAAAAGATTTTATCGTTGTACTCAATGGACTTTCTCTCGATTCAAACTGGGAAAAGTTGTTTGCAGTTATTACCGCGTACAAGAATGTACAACCGGTGAATGCTTCCCAGTGGAAAAAGCATCTGGGGATTTTGAACGATGTCCGCCGCTCCCATATTTTAGAAAAAATTATTCAACACCTTTCAAAAGATCCTGCGTACGTGGTAGAAATCAGTCCTTTTACGGAAAAGGTAACTGACGACTATCTGAAACAAATAGAACGGTCAATTGATAATACATTAAAAGACATTATTACGGAGCAAAAAAATTCTCAGGTAGCGGTAATGGTGCAACGAGTGTTCGGGAATGCCATCACGTCCGGCACGAAAAACTATAATTCGCGTTCCAATGCAGCGTTTGAAAAACGAGGACTTGAAGGTTATATCTATGCCGATGCGATGAATTACCTTAAATCGTTTTTGGTCGAATATTTTAAAAGTGATGTGCGAGCCCTTTCCGATGTGATTTTGGTGCGTGGGCAATGGACACAGCAAGCGCTATCTGCCGAGTATTCCGAAAGTTATCATAATTTAATGCATATTTCGACCAAACTTTTAGAATTTGATGAAAAGCTTTCGGAAGTTTCCGAAATGGGCGTAAAATTCCGCACGTTGTTGTCTCGAATGGAGAGGGAAAAAGAAGCCGGTCGGCAAGTGCAAAAACATCTAAATGATGTAAACGAAGCGGCGCTTAAATTGCTCAAAGCATCCATTAAAAATATTATGACGCTGGGAAACGCTATAAAAAATTGTATTGCGGATTATGATAAACCGCACCGCGATTTGCTGCAAAACTGGAAAGAACTTGAGCAACATTCCGATAAGCCGATACGGGAATGGATGACTGCTGTCTATACAAAAATTTATAATTTTATCATGCTGGAACAGGTCGTTTTAAAGAAAGAAGAATAGAGTGTCTCTATATGGAAAAGATATTTGATTCGGTACGAGCGCTGGATAAGCGGGCGGAAGATGCCTTTAATCTAAAAAACGGCGTACTGATGGAACATGCTGCCCGCGGCATGGCTGAACGTATCCACAGTTTCTTTTCATCACATATATTACACTCACAACATATACGGACAAGTACGGGACAAGAAAATGCTTGGAAATTACCGTATCCGCAAATAGAGTTGCCGCAAATAACATCGCCGCTTGTACAGATTGTCTGCGGTTCGGGTGATAACGGCGGCGACGGTTTTGCCCTTGCGCGGCTGCTTGCCGATTTTTGCACCGTTCAGGTAGTTTCGGTAAAGGAGCCGAAATCTCCCTTGTGCAAACTGCAGCGGGAACGGCTTGAGTTGCTCGGTATACCGGTAGCTGCGGAATTGCAAGAACGCTGCGATGTGCTTGTCGATGCGCTGTTCGGTACGGGTATCCGCGGCAACCTTGATAATGAAATGTGTGTGGTGATTGATCGGATGAATGCCGTACAAAGCTATAAGATTGCCTGCGACGTTCCAAGCGGTTTAAACGAGGTCGGTGTACCGTCGCCGGTTGCGTTCCGTGCCGATGAAACTTGTACTATGGGCGCCCGCAAAACCGCGCTCTATGCCGACGCCGCAAAGGATTATACCGGCGACATTCATGTGTTGAACCTCGGGCTGCCGCGGCGCTGTTACGAGGGCGAAACCGACACCTTTCTTCTGTCTGCCGGTGATATGAAGCTGCCGCATCGCACCATACAAAACACCCACAAGATGAGCTACGGGCACGGTCTTTTCTTCTGCGGCGAAAAAATCGGCGCTTGTATGCTCGCTGCTTCCGCCGCGCTCCGCTTCGGTATCGGGCTTGTTACCGTATTCGGCTCGTCCATGTCTGCCGCTCCCTTCGATTTTATGTATACGACAGCGCTGCCCGAAAACTTTTCTGCAGCGATGGTTGGCTCAGGTTTGGGGCGAACTCCCGATTGGCAGGCTCGGGCGCTTGACTTCCTTTCGCAGGAACAAGTACGAGAGCGTCCGCTCATTCTTGACGCCGATATCCTGCATAACCCTGAGCTGCCTAAACTACTGACGCTTTTAAAAAAGCCTATTCTGACACCGCATCCAAAAGAGTTTCAAAGCTTGCTTGCACATAGCGGGCTTGCACAGATAAGTATTGCCGAAATACAGGAGCGCCGGTTTGAATATTTAAGGCTGTTTTGCGGCGCTTTTCCCCATGCGGTAACGGTGCTGAAGGGAGCTTATCCGCTGATCGGTTGCGAAAAGCAAGTGTTTGTGAATCCGCTGGGAACCAATGCGCTTGCCAAAGCGGGAACGGGCGATGTCTTGAGCGGCATGATTACCGCATTGGCAGCACAAGGCTATCCACCGCTTGAGGCAGCGTATACGGCAAGCCTCGCCCATGCAGAAGCGGCGAAACGGCTGCATACTTCCGATTACGGTTTAACGGCAAGCGCACTTGCCGATTCGCTTTCTTCTCTATGCTATAGCACAGAGATCTCGGCTAACAGATAGGAGAAGTAAGCAATTCGTAATTTCTCAAGTAAGGTAAGAAAAGATATTTACCATAAAAAATCTCATTCCGTTTAATGACTACCTGTTTATTTTGTGATATAGTACAGGGTATGCAAGAAATACCATTATCAGAGGACTTAGCTCTTCAAGCAAAGAAGTTTTTACAAAAAACTTCTTTCTTTTCGGGCTGGACTGACAGCGAACTGGATGAAATTATGATGCACTGTCAGATGAACGAATTTGAGGACGGAAATACAATCTTTACGCCCGAAGAAACCGGATCGAGGGTATATCTATTGCTGAACGGCAGCGCGGAAGTTCTTTCTCCCGATAAAAAAACTGCATTGGCCGAATTTGTTGCAGGAGAATTATTCGGTGAAATTACCTTGCTGACCGGTAAACCGCACGATGCGTACGCAATAGCACACAAACAAGCCCGTGTTTTGGAATTTCCCAAAGACGGGGTATCACTTGAAACTCTGTTCCACGATAAGCCGCGGATCCTTGCACATCTCTTTCAATCTTTGTTGATTTTTACATCCCAACGTACAAGAGCAGCAAATATGCTTATTAAAGAAAATTCTCCTGTCGTACGTGAGCTGCGGAATCAGGTGTACAGCGATAAGCTTTCAGGCCTTTTTAACCGTACCTATTTAGAGGAATCTTTTGCAGAATTTTGCAAAGAACCTTTTGCCCTTATTATGATGAAGCCGGATAATTTTAAGCAGATTAACGACAGTTTCGGGCACGAGGCAGGCGATACCGCACTCATCTTTATTGCCGGCCATTTAAAAAAGGCTTTTTCGGAACATACCGTTTTGGTGCGCTACGAAGGAAACGAATTTGCAGTTCTTACCCATTTGTATACCGATAAGGAATCCGCACGGGCTTTTGCAGAAAAAATTAAAAAAGAACTCGAAACATTAGATCTTTCTCATCTTTTTAACGGAGAAAAAATCTTTTTAAGTATGAGCCTCGGCATCGTCCTTTTTCCCCAGCACGGAAAAATTTATACCGATATTGTAACACGGTGTTCCGGTATGCCGCTGATAGGCAGACAACGAGGCGGTTCGATGATTTTATTTCCGGAGGATATATAAAAAATGCTTGAAGTAAAACAGCGGTGGCTTGAAGTCTTGCGAAAGACCTCTCTTTTTTCACGCTTGACGACCGACCAAATGGCAGTCGTTCTTTCCGCTCTCTTTTATTGTGAGGTGGAAGCGGGGCAAACCCTCGTGTATGAAGGTGAAATAGGTTCGGAACTTTTTATTATTACCCAAGGCTGTATATCGATTTCGGTAAAGTCGGGAGAAGAGAATATTGAACTTGGCAGGCTTCATTCCGGCGACTTTTTCGGTGAAATGTCGCTGCTTGAACAAACTGCCCGTTCAGCTTCTTGTACGGCGGTGGAAAATACTTCCTGCTTTATGCTTAAAGCGCGGGATTTTTCTCAGATTATTGTAAACGACCCTGTCATTGCCGTTTCCATCCTACAACAAATGCTATCGAGTACGGTATCGCGCTTACTTAAAACAAACAGCTTTTTGACACAGGTTATCCAATGGGGCGACGAAGCTAAGAAGCGCGCCATCACCGACCCCTTTACAGGGCTCTTTAATCGGCGTTATTTGGATGACAACATCGGAAACCTTATCCGCCGGAACACGGAAACCACCGGCGCCAGTTTTGCAATGGTGGATGTCGACCGTTTCGGTACCTTGAATAAAACGTATGGAAGCGTGTTCTGCGACAACATTTTACTGGCGATTACCGATGTGTTTAAGAAAATCTTTGACCATCAGGATACGCTGATACGGTATGGCGGCGACGAGTTCTGTTTTATTGTCGGGGGAAATTTTGAACGTGCCGAGACGCTCTGCCGAACTGTCTGCGAGGAAGTAAACGCTATCAGATTTAACGAATATCCCGATCTCGCGGTTTCGTGTTCAATCGGCTTAGTTCCTTGTGCGCATAATGATAACGTCCCGGATATACTCAAGCATTCAGACGAAGCCTTGTACCGTGCAAAAGAGCAAGGTCGGAACCGCGTATGTACGACGGAATAAATATTGCGATGTCAAAAGGATGCTTGACATGATCATCAATATCCTATATAATCGTACTGTTGTTTAAAGATATGGGCTATTAGCTCAGTAGGTAGAGCAACGCCCTTTTAAGGCGTGGGTCGATGGTTCGAATCCATCATAGCTCAAAAGACTGCAAGACTGCTTGCAGTCTTTTTTTTTACACAATTAATTTTGATACAAAGGCTGCTCTAAAAACTTAGTTGGATTTTTAGAGGGCAATTCAATTAAAAGGAGAGCAAACCTATGACACCCCCGATAGAAGTAGAGGTCAGAAGCTATGAGTTGGATGCGTATAATCATGTAAACAACGCCATATATTTGAACTATTTGGAATACGCCCGTATGGAATACCTGCGCAGAATCGGTTTTGATTACGTTGGGTTAATCGCAGAAGGGTATATGCTCTATGTAACCCATATCGATATTCACTATAAATATTCCGCCCGGCTCTACGATAAACTTCGCATTGACGTTACACCCATTAAACTCGGCAAACTTTCGGGAACATTCCGGCAGGTCATCACAAATCCGGAAGGATATGTCTGTGCTGAGGCTGAAGTTTCATGGGGCTGCGTGGATAAAACAGGTAAACCGGCAAAGCTTCCTGATAAATATTTTGTCGCCGGCCTCGCACCTGAGAAAAACTAGCGTAAAAAATTTATTCACTTATCTTTTGAATGGAATCACCGAACTGTTTTAGTATCTTTGCCGTTTCGAGTGCTTTTTGGCGGGCGCCTCGGGATTCGCCTTCAGCAAAGGCATCTATCAAGGCTGCCGGTAATATGTGGTACTCTTGCCTCAGCTGTTCATTATGTTTTACTGTCTGTATCATCTGCTCTATCCTCCCTGTATATTCAGTTGTTACCTTACCGGTTTTTACATATTGCAAGTCTTTATACGACTTTCGGAGCAAAATGACAGGGAAAATAATGGATAATGTGTAATTAAATTGCCAATTATTTCATTGTTTCTGCCGCTTTTCGAGAGATTTTATTCCAAACACCGGAAACGCCCATCGCTTTTTTTACGATTTTAAGCGTTTGTGCGGCTTCCGCCCGCATCTTCATCGTACCGTTGTAGATAATTTCGTCGACAAAGCCGCGTTTGGATGCATACATCGCACGCCGCTCTCGGATAGGCTCAAGGAAAGTATTTATCGCAGCTGCAAGTTTATCCTTTACTTCAACATCGCCGACTTTACCTTTCCGATAGCGTTCTTTTAAATCTTCAATTTCCGCCTTGTTTGGATTAAAGGCGTCATGGTAGATGAACACCGGATTCCCTTCCACAGTACCCGGAACATCGGCGCTGGTTCGGTTGGGATCGGTGTACATACTGCGCACTTTTTTTATCACCGTTTTTTCGTCGTCGCAGAGGAATATCGCATTGCCGAGGCTCTTCGACATCTTTGCTTGCCCGTCCGTACCGACAAGCGAGCCGCAATCGCTCACCATAACTTCCGGCAGCGGAAATACATCACCGTACATATAGTTAAACCGCTTTGCAATTTCCCGCGTCAATTCAACATGACTTTCGTTGTCCTTGCCGACCGGCACGAGATTTGCACGGGGCAGCAATATATCGGCGGCTTGCAATACCGGATAGCCGAGAAGCCCAAGCGGTAATTCGGAAAGGTGCGCTGCCTTTGCCATATCTTTTATGGAAGGGATACGCTGCAGACGCGGTACGGTAACAAGGTCGGAAAAGAATAGGTTAAGTTCACATACCTCCGGTACTGCCGACTGCAGATAAATGACTGATTTTTCAGGATCGATACCGCAGGCTAAATAATCCAGCGCCATTTGCCGCACATTATCGGCAAGTTCATCAATATATTGTTTTTCGGGTTTTGTTGTGAGCGTATGTAAATCCGCAATAATAAAAAAGCATTCAAATTCTTCTTGAAGTCGTACGCGATTCCTAATCGAGCCGACGTAATGTCCCAGATGAAGATTCCCCGTAGGGCGATCACCTGTTAAAATTCGTTTTCTTTCCATAAAAAGAATAGTATCATGTTTATATTTAGCAATGCAAGTGAGTGTAGGGCACCCGCGTTATAAAATATTTTCAGCGGTTGCCTTCCTTCTGTGCGAAATTTTGCTTAAAATTTCGCACATTTTTCCAGCAAAGGGGGAAACGCATCAGATAAAATAGATAAAAATCGCGGAAAAATTGAGACCGCCAACCATTGTACTTCCTTTACCCTGAGTTGACTTATGATTTTCATTGACAAATCACTCGGCATAGTTTATAGTTATTAAAGTAGGTTAATCGATTAACCTGTAGATAAACCGGCGAGGAATTTTGTTTAGTATGACGGATGTTCAACATAAAGCCGCTTCGTGTTCCGCATATAATCCCTGTGCATCTGAAAAAGCAACGGTAACGGGTAAATGCTGGCGTTTCACGATACTTACATCAAAACTTATCCGCATGGAATACGCCCCTAACGGTGTTTTTGAAGACCGTGCAACGCAATTAGCGGTAAACCGTGCATTTCCTCCTGTTTCGTATCGTGTAACGGAAAGAGAGGGAACAGTCACCATCTCAACGGATGCTCTTACCGTCCGCTATAACGGTAAGCCTTTTACACCGGAAGGTTTATCGATTGAGCTTTGCAGCGCGCTTACTGCATACGGTGGGATATGGCATTATGGAGATAAAATTAATGCATTGGGCGGTACCTGCCGTACGTTGGACAAAACGGATGGAGCGGTTCCTCTAAAAGACGGTTTGATGTCCCGTAACGGTTTTTCCGTCATTGATGATAGCGGTTCTGCAACAATCGGCTGCGACGGTACTGTTAGTCCCCGTAGCTCAGGGGCTATTGATGTATACTTTTTTGGGTATAGTCATAATTATGCACAGGCGCTTTATGATTATTACCGCCTTTCCGGTTTTCCGCCGGCGCTTCCCCGTTTTGCGCTCGGTGCATGGTGGAGTAAATTCCATCGTTACTCCCACGAAGAATATCAATCGCTAATAGCCCGTTTTAAACGGGAAGATATACCTTTTTCAGTCGCCGTTTTGGATATGGATTGGCATATAACCGATATTCCGTCCGAATACGGAAGCGGCTGGACAGGTTATACATGGAATCGCAGCCTTTTCCCCGACCCGCAGGCATTTCTTGCGGAATTACACAAAAACGGAATGCATGTAACACTCAATGAACACCCGGCAGCGGGAGTGCGGCCCTGTGAGGCGCAGTATAAAAACTTTTGTACTGCTATGGGGATGGATAGTTCACAAAAAGAAAGCATTCCATTTGATGCCGCAAATACGGTCTTTATGGATGCTTATTTTCGCCTCCTGCACGATACGGAAGAAGAACACGGCGTTGATTTTTGGTGGATCGATTGGCAACAAACAGGAGGCTCAAGCGTACAAGGCATTGATCCTCTGTGGATGCTCAACCGTTTGCATTTTCTCAACAATCAGAGAAGCGGAAAAAGAGCATTAATTCTTTCGCGTTATGCAGGTTTAGGAAGCCATCGCTATCCTGTCGGGTTTTCAGGCGATACCCATGCAACATGGAATGCTTTGCATTTTCAGCCGTATTTTACAGCGGCGGCGGCGGATGCCGGTTTCGGTTGGTGGAGTCATGACATCGGCGGACATATGCACGGTATCAAAAGCGATGAACTTGCTGTCAGATGGGTGCAGTTCGGAGTATTTTCTCCGATATTCCGCATACACGGCAGCGATAATCCCTTCAACGAAAAAGAACCTTGGCACTACCCCGCCGAATACGGAAACATCATAAAAAGGTTTATCAGACTAAGGCATGCGCTTGTCCCCTACTTGCATACAATGAATATCCGATATGCCCGTGAAGGGATGCCGCTCATTACGCCGCTGTATTATAGTTCCGGCGAACGGAACGAAGCATACGAACATGATAACGAATACCGATTCGGCAACCTGATGATAGCAGCGCCCATTACAACCCCGATGAATACCGCATTAAAAATGGGTAAAACATGTGTATGGCTGCCTGAAGGGATGTGGTATGATTTTTTTTCAGCTTATATCTATAAAGGCAATCGGACGCTAACCGTTTTTCGGCCGCTTGATACAATTCCGGTATTTGTTTGCGCAGGAGCCATTGTTCCGCTTGTTGCCGACAGATGTATAAAAAATGATGTGTCAAATCCTGAAGCGCTTGATATCCGTGTTTATTGCGGCCGGTGCGGTTCGTTTATTATGATCGAGGATGACGGATTAACTCAAAACAGTTCCGAAGTACATACCATATTTACATGGAATGAATACGAAAATAAAACAGCCTGCTTTGATATTCATGCGCGGGGAACTGTTTCACTTGTCCCGCAAGAACGTACGTTTTCAATCAATTTCATCGGTATAATGGATACGGAAGATATTATCGTGGACATTAACGGAAAAACTGTCGCATACGAAAAAAACTATGATGTATGTTCTCAGACGCTTACCGTTATGCCTGCATTTTCCAATTCTGAAAGAATTATACAAATGCGCATAGCATTCCAAATGATGAAACCGGTACACAAGAACAATACGGACGAGACGCTTTTTAACATGTTGCGGCAGGCACAAATTACCTTTGATTTAAAGGATGCTATTTGGCGTAAATGGCAAGAAACCCATGATGTCGGCATTTTTTGCGGCGAACTTGCAGCATTAGAAATTGATGCGGATTTAAATGCGCTCATCATAGAGCTGCTGACCGCATACTAGCGGACGAATTTCTCGCGGAATATGATTAAACCCGTTCGGAAACTTCCGTTTCGGAACAGGTTACCTTTAAAATGCGAGGTTCTAAATCGTACTATCTGTACAATTTAGAACTCGTAGACCTGTTCGACAATCCAGTTATCGAACAGGTCTATTGTCCGCAAGAATATAACGGGAGCCTTTTAAAATACCGAAAGGTTTCTTATTTTTACACCTTGTGTAAGGAGGATGTTTATGAAAAGAACTCTTTTAACGGCAGCTTTGCTTATCGTAGGAGCAGCGCTGATCTTTTTTGCAGTACAGGCAACAAAGAAAACCGGCAAAAACGAAACGCAAGCGGTGCAACCGGCAGCGGAAACAGCTGAGTTGAAGATATGGACGCTTCAAGAAGAAACTGAAATTACACAACAAATGTGCGCCTTATTTGCAGAAAAGCATCCTGATTACAATCTGACGTTTACCTATGCTGTGATGGGAAATGCGGATTCTATCGATGCGCTTAAAAAAGATGCGGACGTAGCTGCGGATGTCTTTATGTTTCCCTCAGGCGGTATCCCTGAACTTGTGGAAGCGGGGTTGATTTACCCTATTACTATGAATACGGATGTGTTGCAGGAACGGTACGGCGAAGCCGCGATTAAAAGCTGCTCGTACAAAGGCCGTCTCTACGGCATTCCCATAACGTCGAATTCATGGTTTATGTATTACAATAAAAGTATGTATACGCCGGAGGAAGTTACGTCGCTTGAAAAAATGATGCAAAAAGATTTGGGAAAAAACGTAAAAAATTTTTCTTGCGCAATAGCAAACAGCTGGTATATGGAAGCGTTCTTTTATGCGCTCGGAGGCACACTCTATGGGGTAAACGGGGATGATCCTTCTCAATGCTCTTGGAATGACGCCGACGGTTTTAGAGCGGGAGAATATCTTATTGATTTAGCGGCTAATCCTCGCTATGTAGAAGATGCGGACGGACTTGCGAACGCTCTTATTGCAGAAGGAAAACTTGGAGCACTCTGTTCCGGTACATGGTCGGCAAAAACGCTTAAAGAAGCGCTCGGAGAAAATTATGCCGCAGTAAAACTGCCGGTCATTACCGTCGGCGGAAATGAATATCAGCTCCGTAATTTTGTTGATTTTAGGGCAACCGGCGTTAAATCCGGTACAAAGTACCCGAAAATTGCAATGGAACTTGCTCAATGGCTTGGTTCCGAAGAGTGCCAACTCATGCGTTTTAAAGAAAATTACACGCCGCCGACTGTAAAAGCGCTTGCAGTAAACCCCATTGTCTTGGAAAGTCCCGAAGCGGCAGCGCTTGCAGATCAAACAAATTATGCCGTTCCCCAGCCGACGACTTCAAAACTGGCGGATTATTGGACGCCTGCCGCAGCATTCGGTTCGGGGATTGTAAACGGAAAAATTACCCGTTCAAATCTGCAAGAAAATCTTGATGCAATGGTAAAAGGATTTACCGATTCACTTTCCCAATAAAGAGCTATTTGGAAGTTTACATGCAAATAAACCATAAGGTTCCGTTCATTTCCTATGTAGTAATGGGGGCAGGCTGTATTACCTCCGGTCAAATCGGAAGAGGACTTTGCTTTTTTTCAGCAGAGTTATGCTTCATTATCTATATGGTTCTGACCGGTTGGCGCAGCCTTGCAGGACTCATCACACTTGGTACCCATCAGCAGCAGATGGTGTACAACGGGACAACAGGGCTGATGGAGGTTATACGCGGAGATAATTCCATGCGTATGCTTCTTTCGGGAATTGCGGCTCTTACCGTATGTGTGCTGTTTTTGCGACTGTACTATGCTTCAATACAGCTGCAGCGGAGTGATATAAAGTTAAAAGAAAACGGAAAAAAACTGCCGTCTTTTAAAGAAGATATCGCCTCTCTGCTTAACGGCAATCTTCATCGGACATTACTTTTTATCCCGTTCACGGGACTGACGCTTTTTACCGTTATTCCGCTTGTCTATATGGTTCTCATGGCATTTACCAATTATGACGTACACCATCAGCCTCCCGGCAATCTGTTTACATGGGTCGGTCTTGAGAATTTTAAGACGCTTTTACTATCCGGCAGCAAAATTGCACGTACTTTTTGGCCCATATTCAGTTGGACAATCATTTGGGCATTTTGTGCGACTTTTTCCTGTTACTTCGGCGGCATGGCGCTTGCGCTCCTCATCAATATGAAAGGAATAAAATTCAAAAAGTTTTGGCGAAGTCTGTTTGTCGTTTCAATTGCCGTTCCGTCCTTTGTTTCGCTTTTGATTATCAGAGTCATGCTTCAACCGAGCGGCGCAGTGAATATTCTTCTCCAAGAGGCCGGTTTTATCACAAAAGCCTTGCCGTTTTTTACCGAACCGCTATGGGCTCGGGTGACGGTTATCGTGGTGAATATGTGGGTAGGCATTCCTTTCTCAATGCTGATCACGACAGGATTATTGTACAACATTCCGGCGGAATTGTATGAGAGCGCACGAATGGACGGAGCAGGCGCATTGAGGCAGTTTATCCATATCACTATGCCGTATATGTTTTTTTCGACTGGCCCGTATCTTATTTCAAACTTTATCGCAAATATCAACAATTTCAATGCTGTTTATTTTCTGACAGGCGGAGGACCTGCTACTCTTGAATACTTTAAAGGGGCGGGGAAAACCGATTTACTGGTTACATGGCTGTTTAAACTCACCGTTGACAGCAAAGATTATTGCTATGCAGCCGCAATCGGTATTGTCATTTTTACCGTTTCGGCATTGCTTTCCAGTATTATTTACCGCCGAAGCGCTGCATACGTAAATGAAGGAGCTTTTCAGGTATGAGAAAACCGAAGATTCAAATCGGGTATATTCCGCTGATATGTCTTGCCGTGATATGGCTCTTCCCGATTGCATGGATTGTGCTTATTTCATTTCGGGCAGAAGCGGGATCCTATACATCCTATTTTTTACCGAAACGTTTTACCTTCGCCAACTATTATACGCTTCTTACCGACACAACAAGGTTTAAGTATATTCGATGGTTTTTGAATACGCTGGCGGTTGCTTCTGCATCATGTATATTATCGGCGTTCATCGTGCTTTCAACGGCGTTTACGCTTTCACGGCTCCGATTTGCGGGGCGTAAGCTCATTATGAATGCACTGCTTGTTCTCGGTATGTTTCCCGGTTTTATGTCGATGATTGCGGTGTATTATGTACTCAAAGGGATCGGGCTTGCCCAATCGCTTGCGGCGCTTGTTCTGGTATACGGGGGCGGCGCATCGCTCGGATATTATGTGGCAAAAGGATACTTTGATACCATTCCCCGCTCTATAGACGAAGCTGCGCGGCTTGACGGGGCAACGGAATGGCATATTTTTACAAAAATAACGATTCCCATCGCAAAACCTATTATCATCTACACAATACTTACATCATTTATGGCTCCATGGGCGGACTTTATTTTCCCGCGGGTCATATTGGGCGATAAGTATGATAATTATACAATCGCACTGGGCCTTTATACCATGCTTGAGCGGGGAAACATAGAAACATGGTACACACGGTTTGCTGCCGGTGCGGTTTTGGTCTCTATTCCGATTACGATCTTATTTATGTATATGCAGAAGTATTATATTGAAGGAACCGCAGGCGCAACAAAAGGATAACGGTGTAATCAATCCCTGCGCAGAGCGCTGCAGGGAAACGGCGGGTATTAAACCCTCGTATACTGAAGCCGTTTGAATAACGAAGCAAAAGAAAGTATAATACACATGCATGAAACAAAACGGCAAAAAACATACCACAATTCATGATGTTGCACGGCTGGCCGGAGTTTCCGTTGCGAGTGTTTCTTATGCAATCAATGGAATAAATAAAATCACTCCGGCAACACGGCAGCATATATTTGATTGTATGGAAAAACTTGATTATAAAATCAATACTGCAGCGCGTTGTCTTTCAAGCGGAGCTTCAAGACTTATCGGTATTGCACTGCCTATTACGGAGAAAAATGATAATCCCGGTATTTTGCTCAATAATCCGTTTTATACGGAATTTATCAGCGGTGTAGAAAGCATAGTGCAAGAGAAAGGGTATGACATCCTTATCAGTGGCATAGATTCAGAATCGCGCTACAAAGACTGGGTTATAAGCAGACGGCTTGACGGTATCATAATGCTTGGTATTTATCCGCAATCCATTTACCATGAAATCAGGACATTACACATTCCCGTCGTCCTCAACGATGCTTATGAACCCTATGCACTCGATTTCCATCGGATAATGATACAGGATGAAGAAGGCGGTTATATGGCATCAAAGTATTTGATAGGGCTGGGGCATAAAAACATCGCATTCATTTCGGGGAACACCCGCCACAGCCCGACAAATCAGGCGCGTTATGAAGGCTATCGCAGAGCACATATTGAGGCCGGCATTCCCGTTATGGAAGATAATCTGTATCAATGCAAAACCTCTTACATCGGAGGGTATGAAGCTGCGCATAAAATAGCGGAAGCAGCTCATACCGTAACTGCATGTTTTGCCGCTGCCGACACCATTGCGATCGGTTTGATGAAAGGATTCACTGATATGAACATCGGTATACCTTCAGCAATGTCTGTTGTCGGCTTCGATGACATACAGTTCGGAAGGTTTATTACACCCGGTCTTACCACAATCAGGCAAGACATTTTCAAAAAAGGGACTCTTTCCGCGCAGCTGCTCCTTGACGAGATGAACGATCCCGAATGTAAAAAGCAAACAGTGCTCTTGGAACCTGAACTGATAATACGAGCTTCTGCCAGCGGCCTTGAAAATACCAATATTATAAATTTCTCATTATAAATTTCTCGTTTATGATTCTTGCCGTTATTGCGGTATAAATTGCAAGGAGTGTTGTCCAAAAAAAATAGCGGCTTCTCATTTGTATGATACGCATTATTCAGTCCAATGAAAAACTCGAAGCAAAGGGGATGTCCCAAAAGTTGGTTACTTTCGGGACACCGACTCTCATTTAGTTGCCCGTCAATTTACATGCGGAACAGCAATTTTACCGAAAGCATGAATATCC
>CAJPTT010000004.1 GCA_905373565.1 uncultured Treponema sp.
TACCAGTATTCCGCCGTAACCTGCGTCTCCGAAGATCATCGCAAAGAAAATACCGAAAAAGAGCAGGAACCACAGCGAAATATCGGGTTCGCGGTAGCCGGGCACCGTACCGAGAAAGTCCGTCAGCGGGGTAAGTAACTGCACAAACCTGTTATGCCGCATTGCAGTCGGAACGGCATCTTCTTCAGCAGGATCATCTGAAACAAATGCCCAGCCGTTTGCCTTTGCAAGCCCTGCAAAATCAGCTTGTTTTTCAGCAAGGATATAACCGGAAAGCCGTGCAAGCCGTATCGGCTCTTTTTCGAGCGGGATTACTTCCATACCGGCATGGACGGTTTCAAACTCAATCTCTTTTGCAAGCTTCTTTGCCTCTGCCTTTAACGGCGCAAGCAATTCAGTCCGTGCCCCAATCTTTGCTTTGAATGAGGGCAGCTGTTTTTGCAGCTGTTCCCTTTCGGTATGCATTGCCGAAAGCCGCATATCCGGTAGAATAAGCGGGTTAAAATCGGACGGCAAATCAACCGGTACATCAATGGTTTCGGAAACTATCGCAAAGCGGACTGTTTTTTTGCCGCCTGCAAGCCGTATTGTTTTAATCGTTTCCGGTAATGAAGCATACGACTTTTCCGAAAGCTCACCTATCGTCAAATAGATACTGTTTTCTTCAAAGCTGCGTATATCTTCGGGATCAAAATCACCCCAAGAACCGTAGGCTTCGATGTCGCCGGTCAGCTTATTGATAGCAGCATGCATATTTGCTTCTTGGTCTTTGAGGTCAAGAATCTCATCAACTGCCTGCAATAAGTCATTCCGGTTCAATGTGAGCGCTTTAGTCTTTGCTTTTTCCGCTTTTTTCGGCTGCGATTCGGTAATCAATGCTTCCGCTTGCTGTACTCTCGCATATATGTTTTGCAATTCCGTCAAGGTATCGCTTGAAGCGGCTTCTTTTTCGACATGTACCGCGCCGAAATTCCGCAGCGTTTTTAATGCTGCTTTTTTTTCGGAATCCAAAACAAGGAGCGTCAGTTTTTTCATCGGTAAAATCATGCTGTTTCCTCCTCATCCGGAGCGTTCTTTTCCAAGTTTTTCTTGGAAATCTTCCCGCGCACAACCGCCGCTACCTGCTGATCTCCCAGATACACGGAAATTTTTTTGATGTTCCGTTTTGTTTCCGGTATCTTAACCTTTTCAAACAAGTTGACCCGCTGCGTTGTGGTACGCAGTTCGGCGTTGAGCCGCGCAACCTGTTCATCAAGGATTTGGGCTTCAAGATCGAGCAATAAAACCCGCTCCATCCGGTCGCAGGCAATGTCGAGCCAAAGCGGCATTGTAAAAAGATCATAGCGGCTGCGTTCAAAATCCGCTCCGGAAAACACCGGTATCGAAACACCGGCAATATTTCCCGTCGAAGTACGCACTTCTTTCACCTTGAGGATTTCAGGCGTAAAGACTCCCGCTTCACCGAAGACGGCAATCCACTGCTCAAACTCCTTGTGCAGCGCGTCTCGGTTCAGCCGAACATCTTTTGCATGCGTCTCAATCGTGCGGATTTCGGTTTGCAGCTGCTGTTTTTTAAGCTGAAGCGTCGGCAAGTACCGCTGGAACATCTTGAGCGATTCTTTTTGATTTTTCAGCTCGTTTTTCGTCAGTTTAATAGCCATCGCTATTCCTTTTATTTATAGAAGAAAAATCTCTAAAAACAAAAGTTTTTAGGAGTTCTTCATTCAAACAACGCATTAATCCGCAGTGGGATTAGTCTGCGCATCCTTGGGCCAGAAGGTTTTAATCAAATCGGACTTAATACCGGTTTCCTCAGGGGTAAAGCAGGACGAAAGAATCTTCCATCCGTTATCGAGCGCTTCCTCAAGCGGAATGTTTACCGACAAGTCCATCATGCGGGATTCAAACAGCTCACCGTATTTAAGCAGCTTGCCGTCCCATTCGCTCATCATAAAGCCCATCGACTTTTTCTCAAGCGTGTCCTTGTAGGACGCATAGAGCTTGATCATATTATCCATGAGCGCACGGTGATCTTCACGGGTCTTGCCGTTGACGTTCTGCTTGAGACGGGAAAGACTTCCGAACGGTTCAATGCGTCCGTGTTTAAGATAGAACTGACCTTCGGTGATATATCCGGTGTTATCGGGAACGGGGTGCGTTACGTCGTCGCCGGGCATGGTGGTAACGGCAAGAACGGTAACCGAACCTGCATCGTCAAAATCAACCGCCTTTTCGTAGCGGGCGGCAAGCTGGCTGTAAAGGTCGCCGGGATAACCGCGGTTTGACGGAACCTGCTCCTGTATAATGGCAATTTCCTTCATCGCATCGGCGAAGTTGGTCATATCGGTCAAAAGAACGAGGACGTCCTTGCCTTTCAGTGCAAACTGTTCGGCAACTGCAAGACACATATCGGGGATCATCAAACATTCTACCGTTGGGTCGGCGGCGGTGTGTACGAACATCACCGTGCGGCTCAGCGCGCCTGCTTCTTCCAGCGTGTCCTTAAAATAGAGGTAGTCGTCGTATTTAAGCCCCATACCGCCGAGTACGATGACATCAACCTCAGCCTGCATCGCGATACGTGCGAGCAGCTCGTTGTAGGGTTCACCGGAGCTTGAGAAAATCGGCAGCTTCTGCGAAACCACGAGAGTGTTGAATACGTCGATCATCGGAATACCGGTTCTGATCATCCGCTTTGCCATAATACGCTTGGACGGGTTTACGGATGGACCGCCGATTTCCACCATATTATCCTTGAGCATCGGGCCTTGGTCACGCGGCTCACCTGAACCGTTAAAGATACGTCCGAGTAAGTCATCGGAAAAGCTTACCTGCATTTCCCTGCCGAGGAAGCGTACTTCATCACCGGTGGAAACGCCGCGTCCGCCTGCAAATACCTGCAGCGAAACAAGACCGCCGTCCAGCTTATTGACCTGTGCAAGTGAGGCGCCAAAGCTTGTCTGAACCTGCGCAAGCTCACCGTAGGACACATCTTCAGCCTTGACGGTTATAACCGAACCGTTAATGGATTCAATCTTACTGTACACTTTCTTCATGATGTGCCTCCGCTTCTTTTATGAGTTTTGCCGCTTTTTCATCAAGCCCTGTTGCCTTATCGGAAAGCGCTCCGGTAATAGCCGCTTCGTGCTGCTTAAATTCCGGCGATTCCCACGGCGAATAGTTATAGTCGATAAAGGACTGGCGCAGCTTGTTAAAGTATGCGCGGGCTTCATCCTTGGTATTAAAGGAGAACTGAGAGCCCAATATGCGCAGGATCAGTTTGTAAATATAGCGCTGACGCTCTACGGAAACGGCATCGTCAACCTTATCGAAGGAGTTTTGCTGTAAATAAACCGCATCGAGGAAGTCTCCCTTCAAGTAGACGATAAAGTCTTCCATACTGGTACCTTCTTCACCGACAACCTTCATCATCTGTTCGACCTCGGTACCGCGGCGGAGCATTCCTCTACCGTATTCCACCTGCGCCGTGCCGAGTACGCTCGGGTATTTTGACCATGAATCGAGCGGGTGGATGGCGGGATATTTACGGGCATCGGAGCGTTCGCGGGAAAGTCCGTGGAAAGCGCCGACAACTTTCAGCGTTGCCTGCGTAACCGGCTCTGCAAAGTTACCGCCTGCGGGGGAAACCGTCCCGCCGATCGTTACGGAGCCTTTGCTGCCGTCCTTTAAGCGGACAATACCGGCGCGCTCATAGAACGCTGCAATATAGGATTCCAAGTAGGCGGGGAAGGCTTCCTCACCGGGGATTTCTTCCAAGCGTCCGGACATTTCGCGTAAAGCCTGTGCCCAACGGCTGGTGGAGTCTGCAAGGAGCAGAACGTCAAGCCCCATCTGGCGGTAGTATTCGGCAAGGGTAACGCCGGTATAAACCGAAGCCTCGCGCGCCGCAACCGGCATCGACGATGTATTACAAATGATAACCGTCAGCTCCATCAGGGTACGTCCCGTGCGGGGGTCGGTTAATTCAGGGAATTCTTTTAAGGTTTCTACAACTTCACCGGCACGCTCACCGCAGGCGGCGATGATAACGATATCAACCTCTGCGTTACGGCTGGTTGCGTGCTGTAAAACGGTTTTACCGGCGCCGAACGGCCCCGGAATACAGTAGGTTCCGCCCTTTGCTACAGGGAAGAAGGTATCCACCGTGCGGATTTTGGTAACAAGCGTTTCGGAGGGCTTGAGCCGTTCAGCATAGCAGTCGATTGCACGCTTTACCGGCCAGCGGAAGCTCATCGTAAGCGGGTACTTTTTTCCGCGCTCGTCGGTTACTTCCGCAATGGTTTCGTGTACGGTGTACTGTCCTGCCGGTTTAATGGAAGAAAGCGTGTATGTGCCGTACATACCGAAGGGAAGCATAATCCGGTGGGTAAAGTTCCCCTCCGGCACAGTTCCCAGCACATCGCCGCGCACGAGCGTATCGCCGACCTGTGCAACCGGCGTAAAATCCCACTGTGCCTCGGTAGGAAGCGCATTGAGATAGATACCGCGCTCCAAAAAGTAGCCCGCCTTTTCTGCAAGGTCGGGGAGCGGGTTTTGCAAACCGTCATACACTCTACCGAGCAGCCCCGGCCCGAGTTCAACCGACAAGAGATCTCCGGTAAACTCAACTTCATCACCGACGCGGATACCCTTGGTAATTTCGAATACCTGCAGCTGAGCAACGGAGCCGCGTATACGGATGATCTCGCTCTTCAATTTGGTATCGCCGATATGGACGTAGCCAACTTCGTTTAACGTAACCAGACCGTCAAACTCAACGCTGACCATATTCCCGTTAATACCGACTACCTTTCCTTTCGTTCCTCTCATATCTTTTCTCCGAGAATTTGTGTATAAATTGAGTGATATTCTGTGCGGCCGGTTTCCATCTTAAATTTTGAAGCCCGTTCGCTCAACAGTAATACAATTCCATAGCCAAAAACCGCTTCGCTGTCAAAAAAATGCAGTTTCCGCAGCTGATCCGCTGCCGCAAGCCGCGCATTCAGCAAATACCGTTCCGCCGCTAAGGGGTCATCGATGTTGGAAACCCCGCGCACAATAGCGCCGATATCAAAGGCGGAAGCAGGTGTTTCTGCAGGAGCAATCCGCTCATCCCGTTTCAGCTTTGCAGCGCGCATTTGTTCAAGCGCAAACCGCAGCTCTTGTTCAAACGCATACCATTCGTTCACCACAGCAGAAGCCGTATGGACAGCCTCGCGGGGTGGAACGAGCGTCAAAGCCTCCAGCACTGCGGCATCTTTTTCAGTTAAAAACCGCAGGGCAAGTTCTTTAAACTGCGCGTAAGAAAGCGGCGGGTCGGTGTGCGGCATAATTGACGGCAGCTGAGCCATCAAATAATAGTATGAAGCCACTCCTTATAACTCCTTTACCGCATCCTTCAACAGGCGTGCAGCGCGTGAGCTGATATAAGCCGAAAATAAATCGGCGACCGCTTCTGCAGAAAAATCATAGTATGCCGAACCGTCCTTTACCCCGATTCTAAAGCCGCCTGCAAGCTGCGCATCGGATTTAACCTCGATACCTTTTTCAACCTCTTTCTTAAACGCAGCGAGCAAAGCGCTTTCCAGCTTTTGCGCATCTTCGGGAGAAAGAACAACGGAAATATCGGCTTCGTTTGTTTTAATCCAACCCTTTACCGCTTCGGGAATCAGCGCCTTGAGTACATCACTGTTATATGCCGCTGCGGTTTCCGTTTTGATAAGCGCATCGAGAGAGCCGGTAACTCCTTCTCTAAAGGCGATGAGCGCATTGCGGCAAGCCTGTTTAACGGCAGCCTCCGAAGCGTTTGTAAACCGTTGGGATTCGACTTCAGTCTTCTTCAACAAGGTTTCGGCCTCTTTTTCCGCATCAGCAACGATAGCCTTTGCCTTCCGTTCCGCTTCGGCAATGATATCCGCAGCTTGCTGTTCAGCAGAAGCAATACCGTCCCGCTTGATTTTTTCAACAAGATCCTGTAACTGAACTTCCATAATCAACTCACCTCTCTTATATATCTATGATATCAATTTTATAACCGTTCTACTCAGTTTTTATTCTATACAGTTTCTACCATAAGTATACCATTTATCCTGCATCGTTATAACCCCGTTAGCATCCGCTCCCAATTGTACGCTGTTTACTCCTTGCCGCTACACGGTAAAGCGCCACTGCGTTTCGTGCCGATACACTTCGTCGGGATGAACCCATACGGAAGGAAACTCAGGATGATTGGGCGAATCCGGTATATGCTGAGTTTCAAAGCACACGCCGGAATGCTTGTTGTACACATCGCCGTTCTTGCCCTGCTCTCCGTTTAAAAAGTTTCCGGTATACATCGTAATTGCCGGCTGCGTTGAATAAATACGCAACGCCCTGCCAGTGGTCGGCTCCGTTACAACCGCAGCAAGCGGAACATTATCCGCACTATCCGCATCAAGCAGCCATGTATCGTCATAGCCGTTTTTCAATTGAGCAAAATCCTGCGATAACAGCTTCGGCGTGCGGAAGTCGAACGGCGTTCTTTCTACGGATACCAGCTTACCGGTCGGTATAAGCAAAGCGTCAACTTCTGCATAGCGGCTTGCCGAAAGCTGAACTTGATGATTCAAGGCCGAAACATAACTTCCATCATCCTGCATTCCGGCAGGGTTCAGATTAAAATACGTATGATTTGTCAGACTGATTGGAGTTGTTTTTGTTGTATGCGCCTCGTACCGAAGCGTGATGGTATTGTTTTTGTTGAGGGTATACGAAACGGTAAGCCGAACTTCACCGGGGAAACCTTGCTCTCCGTCAGGGCTTATTCTTGAAAAGCGGATACCCGCCTCATCACTGCCGGAAATAGGTTCCGCCTGCCACAGCTGCTTGTCATACGGAGGATAACCGCCGTGCAGACAGTGCTTTCCGCCGTCATTTCGGGTAAGCTCATAGCGTTTCCCTTCTATAGAGAAGCAGGCATTTGCAATCCGCCCTGCACACCTGCCGATAATTGAGCCGAAATGAGGTTTATTGCGGATATATCCTTCGAGCGTTGAATAGCCGAGCACGATATCGTCATATCCGCCCTTGGCAGCAGGTAATAAAATCGCGGTAATACAGCAGCCGTAATCGATTGCCGAAAACGACATTGTGCCATTAGAAATTGTAAAAATCGATACCGTATCTCCCGATGACAGCATCCCGAACCGCTCTTTCTTTACTTCCATAATACCTGTCCAAAATTACTTGCAAAAAAAATAAAGATTTTTATTATTGTACTATGCTTTTCATAAATTTACAACACCCGCAGACATGACCTGATCAACAACCCCGACGCAAGCGTCGGGGTTGTTGTTCTCATAAGGTGGTTGCAGTCGGCTTTAATACCCTTTGTTACGACGCAGAGCGTCGGGGTATTAAAGCCTCCGCACGAATAAAAGGCAATTTCGCTATTTAAATTTTTATTCGTTCGGTATATACTGGTAACTATGAGTGCCGATATACTGATAACAGACGATCGCTTGAATTTTTCGTTAAGCTTAGCCGATTTTTTACGGGTACAGGGGCAGCGCGTAATCGTTACCTCCGACCCCGAACAGATAAAGGAAAAAAAACAGGAGAATACAATAGGGCCGGTACTATTATGGAACCGTCATTCTGTGTTCTCCCTACAGTCTTTACCACTCCAATTTAAAAATTTACAGTTGAATATTGAAACTGCATTGTTGATCTTTGATGCACCGGCATATACCGAATTGTATTCCAATACGGGGGTGTTACATGCCGACCGAATTGTTACCGAACTGATTACCGCAAATATGCAGCTGGCATATACGCTGATGCGATACTTTATTCATAAAAAATCGGGAAAATTGATTTTTATACATCGCGAAGTTCCTCCTTCGTGCGGAAATATGCCGGTTGTCGCTGCATCCGGGGCATTTGTCCGGATGGCGGAGGCAAGTACGGCCTCTCTTGCACAGGAAGAAAATGCCCTTTTGCAAACAATGCTTGTCCGCCTTGAAGGAGAGGATAATGCTCTTTATATCGAATGGCTGGCAGCGCAGATAAGTCAGTCTGCTCTATCTCGTATGCCCGGCAAATGGATTAAAGCGGGACAGCGCGGTATTTTTGGAAAGCAGCTATAGACACTTTAAAGCCTCATCACGTGGGCTTTTGAAGATATTTTACGTAGACAAATTGTTTGTCTATCGAATTATGGAGGAGATCAATGGCGGATAATAAGAGAAAAAGCATGTCCCTGCGTACCAAAATTTTGCTGTATGGCGTATTTTCACTGTGTTGTTTGGTAATATGCACCTGCGCTGTAATCGGTTTTCAAGTATATCAAGTGAATATCAAGCAATATGATCAAACTACCTCTCAACAATTTTTACTCATCGAACAAACGATCGACTTGTTTATGCAAAATAATAAAAATACGGTAAAAATGCTTGCGGAACAGCCTATCGTGCGTGCCGCCGATACCAGCCTCAATAATTACACGGTTTCCAAACAGGATATGATGCTGAAAAATATGCCCAAAGGGGAGATAGAGCAAGAGATGGTTACGCTTTTTAAGCGTATCCATAACGCCTATTCAGACACCGCCGAGGTGTTTTTCGGGTCTAAATGGGGAGGATTTGCCAGTTCGTGGGATGATACCGTCAGCGCAGGCTTTGATCCGCGAAAGCGTATATGGTATCGGCAAGCGGAAGCTGCCGGCGGCGAAACAATCGTAACGCCTGCGTATATGTCTACGATAGGGGTACCCGGTATCTGTTTTTCCCGTAAAGTTGTATCACCGGCGGGAGAAGCTATCGGGTGCGTAAGTATTGAAGTAAAGCTGGAACAGCTTACCGTGTTTATCGATTCGCTCAAGGTTGGAAAAACGGGCTATGTTATGCTATTCCAAAATGACGGTACTATTTTAGCCGATCCGAGGCACCGTGATTTAGTATTCACCAAGCTGGATGCTGCCGGTAATCAATATCTTAAAAATTTTCAAAATGCCGGTACAAAAGCGGAAGTAGTTACTATCGATAACAGTATATGGCGGCTCCGTGTTTTTTCAATCGATACGTTGGGGTGGAAAATAGGAATACTTGTAAAAAATAATGAAATATTGGAAAGTTTTTACCGGCTTGTTGTTAGTATGATAATAGTCGGAACGGGCATGCTGATTGTGTTTTTCTTGCTTATTTTCCGCTTTTCCAAGCGCTTAAAAGGATATTTACGAAAGCTGCAGCTTATCTTTACAAAGATGGCATCCGGCGATCTTACCGGACGGTTTTATATTAAGAAAAATGATGAAATCGGACGTTTAATGATCGATTTTAATACGACAATGGATAAGGTTGCAGAGATGGTCAATTCCCTGATTCATGAATCGAAGACGATGCAGCATGTAGGGGATAATCTTTACAATAACATGAATGAAACGGCAAGTGCGATAACCGAAATCAGTGCGAATGTCGAAAGTATTAAACGGCAAGCGATAACACAGGCTGCAAGCGTCGAAAAAACCGGTAACGTCGTTGAAACCATTATCGAACAAATTCAACAACTCGATAAAGAGATTGCGGCGCAGGCGGGAGCTGTTACTCAATCTTCTTCTTCGGTGGAAGAGATGGCTGCAAACATCGTTATGATTACACAAACGCTGGAAAAAAACAATGATTTGATAAAAGAAATGTATTCGATGACAATCGATGGAAAAAACGGCGCTCAAACGGCAAATGCGGTAGTTAAACAAATAGCGGAACGCTCCGACTCTCTTTTAGAAGCGAGTGTTATTATTCAGAATATTGCAAGCCAAACAAACCTGCTTGCAATGAATGCCGCCATAGAAGCTGCCCATGCGGGAGAAACCGGAAAAGGATTTGCGGTTGTTGCCGATGAAATCCGCAAACTTGCAGAAGAATCTAATGCGCAAGGAAAGCAAATCGGCGGCGCTCTGAAAGAATCTATCGAAATTATCCGTACTTTGATCGCTGCCGGTAACGGTGCGGAACAAATTTTTGATAAAGTATACGAACTTGCTACTCAAATTTCCGGGCAGGAAGATTTTATCACGCGGTCTATGCAGGAGCAGATGCATGCGAATAAGGAAGTGCTCACCGCAATTAAAGGGATCAATTCTACTACGAACACGGTAAAGGCCGGTTCGTCGGAAATGCTTTCGGGCAGCGGCGAGGTGGCGCGGGAGATGAATAAATTGGACGGATTGACGCAAGTTATTACCAACAGCATGGATGAAATGTCCGCCGGCGCCATTCAAATAAATAATGCCGTTGTAGAGGTGAATGATCTGGTACAAAAAAATAAAGAGAGTATCGAGATATTGGCAACTAAGGTGAAAGAATTTACGGTATGATAAAAGAAGCGGAAAAATTTGCCGGTACCGTTATCTGTGATATTTTAACATCGGTCGCTTCACTTTATAACGGCATAGAAGCCGATCAGAAAATATGGAAGGCACGAAGCCATATACAGTGCCCGGATGGCTGCGGCAGCTGTTGCGTTCATTTTGAACCGGAAGTATATGAGGCGGAAGCGTTGTATCTTGCGGCGTGGATGTTGGAGCATCAGAGTGAGCGGGCGGATCGTATTGCCGAAGCAGCGGACAGCGAAGCTTTTGCAGGGGGAGACGGCTGCTTTCTATTTGACCCCGATAGTCCGTATCACTGCACGGTATACGGAGGTCGATGCCTGATATGCCGGTTATTCGGTTTTTCGGGCGATCACGGCAAAGACGGCGCTATCCGCTGGAAGCCGTGCAAGTATATGCCGCCGTCCGCTAAGACATTGTCCGAAATTTCTGAAAAAACGCCGTCCGGAACCGCCGGTAACGCAGCTGGTGGAATTTCCGGTACCCCTGTCAACGGAATAGATACGGTGCAAGAGGTTCAAACAGGGCACCAATACGGGCAGGAAGAGATGATGCGGTTATTCGGCGCTGTTCCGCCGTATATGGGCGCCGCTTCGTCGGCTCTCTTAGCGTTAAACCCCGATGATACACATCCCCGCCCCTTGAAGATTGCACTTCCCGCTGCGATTAAAAAGCTGAAAATGCTGTTGCGCTTTATCACGCCGCCCGAACCCGATTGTCCGTCGCCGCATCCGTTAAGCGCCTAGCGGTACCGCTATCCCGAACTTCATGATACTTTTAGGACTGAGCCGTGCAGGAAAGACCTCCGTAGGGAGGCTCCTTGCCGAACGGCTCGGCTGCCGGTTCTACGACACCGATGAGCTTATCCGTATCCGTACCGGCTTAACGCCGCGGGAACTCTGCCGTCAATCGGGGGTATCTGCGCTGCACGCTGCGGAAGCAGCCGTTCTACGCGAGTGCTGCGGCCTTGACTTTGCAGCAGGCGAAAACTGCGCTGTCATCGCGGCAGGCGGCGGTATCTGCGATAATGCCGAAGCGTCGGCAATCATTGCAGCAATACCGCTGCGGGTGTTCCTCTATGCATCGGAGGCGGCGCTTTTTGAACGCTTAACACACGATACGCTGCAAACGGGGTATTATCCCGCATTCTTACACTTCCTACCTGTTGACCAAAAAGCGGAAGCGCAACGGCTTTTTACCGAATTGTATACGCGCCGCACCGAATGGTATCGCAAAAGCTGTAACCTCATCATCGACACGACCGGCTTGGACTGCGCTGCCGTCGCGGAAAAGGTAGCGGAACAATCCGGCAATTAAAAACATATCATCTTGCTTTTCTATATACCATGAATGATATTCCGTGAAAGCCCGTAACAAAAAAAAATCAAAAAAGTTACAAAATTAATGATTGACAAATGAAAAATAGCCTTGTAAAATATATTTAATCAGGGGTGGTCGATAAAAAGCGTGTTACGCTTTGACTGGACCCATAATTAAGGAGGTATTTTTTGGTATGAAAAAATATCTATTCGTAAGCTTAACGATACTCTTCGCTGCCGCATTCGTGTGGGCGGAAGAAGCGACAATTCAGGAACCTAAGATAGACATTGAAGCTGATGCAACAGTCAGCTGGGGTGTCGATTTCGGTTCAGGTACGGGAAAATTGGAAGACAGGGCAATGCATGGCTTTAAAAATGCCGCTTCATGGAAGGTCAAGTTTCCGCTTATCAAAAAAGGCGATAAGACATCGGCAAAAAGCGATGTACCCGTATATGCCGAAGTAACATTAAAAGACATTGAGCTGAATATTCAGAGCAAGCACGACAAGAATGATAAAAAATTTGCATTGGATGGAAAAGTTGATAAACTGAAGGCAAAGCTTGTATTCTACGGTGCATATCTGCAGGTATTTAATGAGCCCGGCTTTACAACGAACTATGCAAATTTATGGGAGCCGCTTAAAAAAAGCGACAATTATGACGATGTAGAGGATATCGTTACCTCTACGTTTAAACCCGGCTTCAAAGGATACGGTACAAAGATAGGTTATGCAAATAAGAATTTCATGGACTTGGACGTCGGATTAAAGTTTGGATCAAACGGTAACTGGGAATCTAAGCCAGCGGACGATACGATTGATTACTCCACCGGGACAGGCCTCATTGTTGAAGAGCCTAAGGCAACGGTGGTTCCCAAAGGCGAGGTATGGGTTAATGTGAAAACCGGAGATGAGCATTTTGGGGATGGGGATAAGAAAGCTCCCGCCGGTCCTTACCTCAAATATAGTACAAAGAAAGGACGAGGGGCATGGCATAGCAAATACGGTTTCGGGCTTGACTTTTCTATGAAGCCGCTGGATAAGATGCTCGGCATTAAATTCAACATTAATTCAACCTTTGTACATGCAAAGAATCATGACACCACAAAAGGATATAATAACCTTTCAATGACTAATCAGGTTGAAAATTCGGTTGCTTTTAATATCGGCGCGGAGGTAACCTCAGAACCGATTGACGCATTGAAGCTTAAGCTGGGTTTTGACGGCGGTTCTTTGTTCCATACAGGTAATTATGTTCTGGAAAACGGCACGCCGAAAAATACCAAGGCCTTTTTATGGGATATGTTATTTGATACCCAATATAAATGGGTAGGCGGCGGTTTGTATGTGGCATCTGCAGGCACTGCATATCAAGGCTTTGCGGAGAAGATTGACGATACGTCCAAAAAATATATTGCGGATATGGCGATGTATGTAAAATTTGAAACGAAGGGGGACAAAAAAGAAGCTTCTTACTTACTGGAAGGCTTGGATGCAGGTGTTCACCTTGGATTCTATAAATTGCTTACATTTGCAAATAAAAAGAAAGATACCAAAATGGACGTGCCGATGCTTATGAAGCTGTGGGGTTCCTATAAGGTAACGATGAAAGATTCTATGTGGATTAAACCGTTTGCAGCATTGTGGGTAGAAACCAACCATTGGGAGAACAAAACCACAACCGTTCTTACTAAACCGTATGTCGGCGTAGCGTACAACATAGGCGTAACCTACAGCCCCGCTGAAAAAGTTGAGGTAACGGCAGAGTGGTCTCATGGTAAATTTAATGAGAATAGATATTATACTTTGATTAAAGCTCCTGCTAATTATAATGCGCATAACGGCAAATTAGTTATGAGCGTCAAAGTCAAATACTAAAAACAGTGCGCAGCATAACGTGCAACTTCTAAAAACTTCCGTTTTTCTCGAGATGCACTAACATAAATGTACGCGCAAAAAAAGCCTGTTCCGCTAACACGGAACAGGCTTTTTTGTTAAAGGCTCGTGATTTGCGCGGCGTCTGCGGCCTTTACTTCACATCGCAAGTTTATCCGGCATCTGCCGTGATTGTCTAGGCAAGAAAAAATTACTATAATGCGTCTTTGCTGTTATTATGTGTAAAGAACCTAGCCGTATTTATTTTGAAGATGATTACTGTGCGGTTGCGTATAAAGCAATCGGTGAAAATTCCCAAACCTTTTTTACTCAGCTTTTTCCGCATAAACCGTTTATCGTTCCGGTCAACCGGCTTGATACTCCCGTGTCAGGCATCGTGCTGCTGGCCTTTTCCGCACATATACAAACGCTGTTTTCCCGCGCGTTTAAAGCCGGTTTAGTGCAAAAAGAATATTGGGCAATATGCGAACGGTCTACAGAACATCCCGCAGAAGTATCGGAGCCGCAGCGGCTGGAGCATTGGCTCGGCTTTCATACCAAAACGCAAAAAGCCTTTGTCGGCGCGGCTTCTATCGATATAACTCCTACAAAGACAAGTACGGCCGGTATCACAAAACCTAAAAAGCATAAAAAGCCGGCGCTTAAAAAAGCCGTTTTATATTGGACTCTGTGCGGGGAAGGCGACCGCTACGACTTTATCCGTATAAGCCCTGAAACAGGGCGCACGCATCAGATTAGGGTACAGATGGCAGCCGCCGGGCATCCCATCAAGGGAGACTTAAAATACGGAGCGCGGCGCAGTGAATCGAACGGCGGCATACGGCTGCATTCCTACAAGCTCTCGTTTATCCATCCGGTTACGAACCAAAACATTACCGTTGAAGCGCCGCCTATGCAGCCCGACACCCTTTGGAATGCCTGCATGGAGGCATGCGCAAACAGTACAGCGTTTAGAAATAAGGGACAACCGGAAGCCGATGCGGATACAACCGCTCCAACTGCATTACCTACAAGCCATCAAATAGGCTCGGAGCGGCACCTGTGAAGCGGTCAAAGCAGGTAAGCGGGGCAGCCGCGTTTGAAGCTTACTACAGCGCTCTTTTCGGCGGCCGTTGGCAGGCGCTTCGGGAAGCGCTCCTGCAAGAGACGCAGCCGGTTGCGTTTTCGGTGCGCGGCGGAAAGCCGTACTATCTTGATCAGGCGAGCATCTATGCAGCGCAGGCGCTTCCGCCGATTGATGAGGGCAGCTATTTGGATATGTGCGCCGCTCCGGGCGGTAAAACACTGGTGCTCGCCTCCGGTATGGGACAGGATGCGCAGATACAGGCAAACGAGCTTTCACGTGCGCGGCGTGCACGGCTGCTAACCGTCCTTGATGAGCACCTGCCGCCGGACATCAGAACCCGCATCGAAGTTACCGGCTATGACGCCGCTACCCTCCCCCGTTACCGGAAAGCGTGTTACGACCGCATTTTACTGGATGCGCCCTGTTCTTCGGAGCGCCATGTAATTACCGATGAAAAATACCTTGCCTGCTGGACACCTGCACGAATTAAAATGCTGACACAGCGGCAATGGGCGCTCCTTTCGGCGGCTTTCCTACTATTAAAACCGGGCGGCTTTTTAGTGTACGCAACCTGCGCGCTTGCCGATGCGGAAAACGACGGCGTTGTACAAAAGCTGTTAAAAAAATACGGAACCGCAGCTGTCGTTCATAGCGGTACCGCAGCAACGGAATTTACCGCAGCCGATACCGAAATAACTGACGGAAGTGTCCCTGCGGTTCATAGAGATACGGCAACAGTAGAACCGGACGAGGTAAATTCCGAAACAGTCGGCAAAAACACTACACCGCCCATACTCGGCGAAAAAACACTGTTCGGCAGCCGGTTTTTACCCGATACCTGCGGGGAAGCAGGCCCCTTGTATTTTTCGCTTATCGAGAAAGTGAACCACGAGAAGCTGTAAAAAACAGGAGTTTTTACAGCTTCTCTCACAGCAAAGAAGGAATACCATGATACCGGAACAGACAGACCAACGTGAACAAACCGGCGCAGCCGATATGCCGCCGCAGGGACGCCCCATTAGAACCTTTGTACTAAGGAAAGGCCGGATTACCGAGGCTCAAAAAAAAGCTTATGCGGAATATGCGCCGCGCTGGTGCATCCCCTACAAAGCGCAGCAGCTTTCTTTTACAGAGACCTTTGCGAATGAGCATCCGGTTATCATCGAAATAGGATTCGGCATGGGGGGCGCAACAGCTGAAATCGCAGCACAGCATCCCGAAATCAACTATATCGGCATTGAGGTTTTTCAGGCCGGGGTCGGAAAGCTCTTAAACGAAATTGAGCAGCGCGGTCTTAAAAACATCCGCATTATCGAACATGACGCTATCGAAGTGCTGGAATATATGATCCCCGACGCCTCAATCGCAGGGTTCCATATCTTTTTTCCCGACCCGTGGCAAAAGAAAAAACACCATAAACGGCGGCTGCTCCATCGCCCGAGAACCGGCCTGCTGGCTCAAAAATTGCAAGAAAACGGCTATCTCTATATGGTAACCGATTGGTACGACTATGCGGAGGACGCCTTTGCCGAACTTTCCGCTACCGAAGGGATTCGTTCAAAATACGAAGGCTTCGCCCCTCCGCAGCCATGGCGTCCCAAAACCAAGTTCGAGCAAAAAGGCCTCAACAAAGCGCACCCCATCACCGAACTGATGTTCATCCGGACTAGGCACAGCAAGGATAATACCTAACTAAAATAGCTCGGGTACGATTGATCTAGTCATTGTACGGTTCAATTAATTAAGGGCTTCCACTTCTGCTTTAGACAATCCTGTCATCTTTTCTATAAATGAGATTTCGCAATTTGCTTGTTTCATAAGCCGTGCTGTTTCAAGAGCCTTTTGATGAGACCCTTCAGCAAGACCAAGGGTTTTGCCACGTTCAAGGCCTTTCCGTTCCGATTCGCTTATCATCGATAGCCGGTCGCTTTCATATTCCCAAGCGGCCTCATATCGCTTCCGTTCTTGCTCATCCAGATAAAAGATATCCATTACCTTATTTGCCTTGGTCATGACCGGATTTCCTTGTGCGAGCATAGCTCTCTCCTCCTATCTTTTGAAAACATGCAGGCATCTACTTCGTTATTTCACAAAAATTAGTCCTCGACGTGCAAAAGCACGCCTGCGGGTAATTTTTGTTCATGCCTCGTATCTGCTCCGCCTCTTTTCAAAAGAGCTGGTTATGACAAATCACAGCCAGTTTATCACTTTTTGACCTTTATCGGTAGAGAATTTTTCCCATATCTGAAATCATGATTTTTTCCATAACTTTATCGCATAGGAGAGGATACATACATCATAACGGATTTTTATGAAAGCCGGATATTTTCATTCTCTTCACTACTGCCATAAACGATATCGTTAAAAATAGAGCACGCACTAAAAATGCGAGGTCTTGCATGTTCCAATCGGACAAGGTATACTCCGTTTTTGATGGCATCTCCCACAATTCGAAAACAGGTTACTATTCGGTTTTTACACAGAACCGTGCTTTTTCTCTTTACTGTTCTGATTGCCTTGGTCGCCCTGTTCGTTTTGGGAAATATTCAAAATTTTTTGGATTCAAGCCAGATCATTATTCTACGGTTTCTTACTGCAAGCGGTATTTTACTGTTCTTATTCGCCGTTTTTGCCTTTCTGTTTGAAATCAACTATAGTATCCGGTTACGGAAGCCATACTATCTCGGCCGTTGTCTTATCAGCGTTATCGCTTGCATATTCGGATTGGTAACTGCGATCGCAGCCGCCGTTATTCTATTACTTTCTACCGGCCTTAATCCGATATAAGGAAATACAATGCTCTTTAGGAAAAAACTGTATGCGGGCAGAGCCGCCATATCCGCTCAAAACACAGCGGATAATGTTCAAGCGGCTGTCGTTACCGCGTACACACGCTTTTTAGAACTCAATAGATTACATGAAAAAGATATCGTTTCTCTGCAATTTTCAGTTACAACCGATATAACGGCGGCAAATCCTGCAACTTTATTGCGCTCTGCAGGTTTTGCTTCTGAAACCGTGCTTTTTTGCAGTGCGGAACCGAATATCGACGGCAGCCGACCCGGCATCATCCGGTTTCTTTTTTATTTCTATGGAAAAAAGAAGCCCGTACCGGTTTATTTGGGCGAAGCGGAAAAACTTCGACCGGATCTGTTTAATAAAGAATAGGCTTGCAGTTTTTCGAGGTTCTCTGCATAAATTTTTTTCTTTAAGGACATTCTAGTTTTATGAGCAGCAAAGAAAACAACACATCGGTATGGATGATAAGCCGTGAATATGCCGGTTTTGCGGAAGCGGGCGGAGTAAAAAATGTCGTAAAGTCTTTAGCCGAAGCAGCTTCCGACTACGGTCTTGAGGTTACGGTATTTTTACCCCGTTACGGCAATAATACCGAGCAACTCAATAACTGCAGCGGTGAGGTTACTATCCGTGTAGGAGACACAACGCATACGGTACGCTTTTTTGAGCTTTTGAAGAAGGATATCCGTTTTATCTTTATCGATTCAGAAATTTTTACGGAAAAGCGAGATATTTATACTTATTGCACTGAAGAAATTGAAGATTTTAGAAAAAAACTGCATCGGCCGGATCTAAAAAAAGGAGACGGCTATATAGACAGCCACGAAATGAACGTATTGTTTCAGAAAGCAGTCTATTGTTACGGATTGCGGCATCATACCGCCCCGCATGTTCTGCATTGCCATGATGCCCATACAGCCATGCTGCCTGCATTTATCTTTACCCGCTGTACAGGCAGGCTGCTTTTTCGGCACACTCGCGCACTTATTACCATTCATAATGCAGGAGACGGATATCGGCAAACCTTTGATTCATTTGAATACGCAGCTCATTTAACCGACCTTCCTCATCGAGTATTAGAGTATGGCAGAATTGGCGATGCAGTTGAACCGTTTCTTGTCGGTTCGGCCTTTGCCGAATTGACTACCGTGTCCCCTTGGTATGCCAAACAGCTGGTTTCTCCCGAACAATCGCCGTATTCCTATCATTTTTCGCAAGCGCTCGCTCAAAAACATATCCGCGTTACCGGCATTACCAACGGAATCGATTTTATGGCCTATGACCCGCGCACTCCCGATCAATCGGGACTTCCGTTTGCGTTCGACGTACAAAAAGAACGGTTTGAAGGAAAATACGCCTGCCGCTCATTTTTACTCAACGAATTGCAAGCAAAGAGCCGCAGTCTACCGATGTATGAAGGGATTCTGCAATACGGTGATGTAGACAAAACGGAAGAAAACAAAACGCTCTACTTGATGTATCACGGTAGATTGGTTTACCAAAAAGGGGTAGACGTATTACTCAAAGCGATGCCCCGTATATTGGAACACTCCCCTACTCTGCGTTTTATCGTAATGGGACAGGGAAATCCCGATCTGGAAGGCAAAGCAATCGAACTCGCTGCCGCACTATCCGGTAAATTCGTCTATTGCAAGGGTTATAATCGAAAACTTGCCAGACTCATCACCGCAGCGGCCGATTTTATCGTTTTACCGAGTTTATTTGAACCGTGCGGTTTGGAAGACCTGATCGCACAAGTTTACGGTACTATCCCGATTGCAAATGCACAAGGAGGTTTGCAAAAGATTGTCGACGGAAAAACAGGTTTTTTATATACGATACCCGCAGGCGAAGAACAAAACACCGACGCACATGTTCATACATTAACAAAGACAGTGCTGAAACAAGCGGAATATTTTTTTAAGAGCGGCAAAGCAAAACTCACCGATATTCCGTATTTTAAAGACATTGTTTTACAATCGTACGATGCACTTCGTACGGAATTCTCATGGAAGCATATTTTTGCCGAACGGTATCTTAAACTCTATTTTCCTCACAGATAGATTTTTTCTTGTTATTGAGCGCTCCTCTTTTTATGCCGATATAAAAAAAGAATTAATAG
>CAJPTT010000005.1 GCA_905373565.1 uncultured Treponema sp.
GTGTGAATTTCAGTATTTTTTCCCGCAATGCCTTTTCGGTAACGCTGGATATCTTTGAAAAGTGCGAAGATTCCGCGCCTTGTTGTTCATACATTTTTGACCCTAATACGAATAAAACAGGCGACATCTGGCACGTTTTTGTAAAAGGACTGCCGAAAAACGCCTTATATCTTTACCGCGTCGACGGCCCCTTTGCCCCATATGAGGGAATGCGCTTTAATGCCGGCAATTATCTGCTCGACCCATACTCGCGGGGGCTTGCCAACACGGAATCCTTTAACGGAAATTTTTCCACGCAAACACCGCCCCCGCACCTAGACGGCGATCTTGCTTTTTTAACCGAACAGTCGCCTGCTCATTTTCCCAAGTGTATCGCAGTAGCTCACGATGATTTTGACTGGCAGGGCGACCATCCGCTCAATTATCCGTTGAAGGACTGCATCATATACGAAGCGCATGTAAAAGGGCTTTCGTGCCATCCCAATGCACCGCAGCAGCACAAGGGAACTTATCAGGGGATTATCGATACTATCCCTTATTTGAAGGAACTGGGCATTACCAGCCTTGAGCTATTGCCTATTCAGGAGTTTAACGAAAACGAACTGACCGGAATTAACCCGCGAACGGGTACGCTGTTAAAAAATTACTGGGGATATAGCACCATCGCCTTTTTTGCGCCTAAATCGTCGTATGCTTCCGACCGCAAAGGCATAGGGGCGGTATTCGAGTTCAAACGGATGGTGCGCGAGCTGCATAAAAACGGCATCGAAGTGATTCTGGACATCGTATTTAATCACACCGCTGAGGGCAGCGAATTCGGCCCGACTCTTTCGTTCCGCGGTTTGGACAATACCATCTATTATATACTGGAAGATAACGCCCGCTATTACCGCAACTACTCCGGCTGCGGTAATACCGTGAACTGTAATCATCCGATTGTACAGACCTTTATCTTAGACTGCCTGCGCTACTGGGTTATCGAAATGCACGTTGACGGCTTCCGGTTCGACCTCGGCTCCATCTTGGGTAGAGATCAAAAAGGAAAGTTGATGGATAATCCGCCGACCCTTGAGCATATTGCCGAAGATCCTATTCTAAGAAAGACAAAGATTATCGCCGAAGCGTGGGACGCGGGCGGCGCCTATCAGGTAGGCAATTTCCCCGGCGGCAGGTGGGCGGAATGGAATGACCGCTTTCGCGACGATGTGCGGCTCTTTTGGCGCGGCGATTCCTCCCATGCTAAAGAACTTGCGACGCGCGTAACCGGTTCCGCCGATTTGTACTCCGGCAACGGACGCAAGCCTTTCCATTCCATCAACTTTGTTACCAGTCATGACGGCTTTACCCTCTACGATTTATTAAGCTATGATAGAAAACACAACGAAGAAAACGGAGAAAACAATCGGGACGGTACCGATTTTAATTGCAGCTATAACAACGGTTTTGAAGGGAAAACCGAAAACACCCGCATCGAAACCTTGCGAAAACAAAAAGCAAAAAACATCCTGCTAACGCTTATTTTATCGCTGGGAACCCCGATGCTAACTGCCGGAGATGAGGTTCTGCGGACACAACGGGGAAACAACAACCCCTACTGCCAAGATAACGAGATAAGCTGGTTCGACTGGTCGCTCACACAAAGCAATGCCGATATATTGGCATTTGTAAAAAAATTAATCCGCCTGCGCAAACAGCATCCGGTATTTTCGCGCTCGGAATTTTTAACGGGAACGCAATCGGGCGACCGGCGTAAACCGGATATTAGTTGGTATAACGCGCAGGGCAATACCCCCGATTGGAACCAGCCTTCATCGTTTTTAGCGTATTTCCTTGACGGTTCCGCGGCGGAAACGAGAGCCGAACGCGATGATAACAGCTTCTACATCATATTAAACGGCGGCAGTTTGGATATTACCGCAACGATCTGCTCTCCTCCGCAAGGGAAACATTGGTATCGGCTGATCGATACATCCTATCCGGCTGGAGAAGATTTTACCGCCCCCGAACAGGCGCCGCTTTTGGAAAACCAGCAAAAATATGTCGCGTTGGCGGCGACAGCCGTCGTGTTAATTCTGAAATAAGAGGTAGATTATGTCTCAATTAAAAGAAACCTTACGGGCAAGTATTCTAGGCAAGCTGAAACGGAATTTCAGCAAGGACATATCCGAGGCAACAATACGTGAGCTCTATGATGCCGCAGCAAGCAGCGTTATGGATAGCATTCAGCCCAACATATCTGCAACCCGAACCGCGCAAGAACGACCCGATGTACGGCAGATGTATTATTTCTCCGCCGAATTTCTGATGGGGCGGGCACTTTCCAATAATCTGAATAACACCGGCATGCGCGCTGTGATGGAAGAACTTTTGGCGGAGCTTTCCGCCTCGTATCGGGATATTGAAGATGAAGAACCCGATGCAGGGCTTGGAAACGGCGGTCTCGGTAGGCTCGCCGCCTGTTTCTTGGATTCGCTTGCAACGCTTGACTATCCCGGACACGGCTACGGTATCCGCTACCAGTACGGTATGTTTGAACAGCGGATTGAAAACGGCTATCAGGTGGAATATCCCGACAACTGGCGGCGTTACCGCGATCCGTGGGAAATACGCCGCGACGATTTGGCGGTAACGGTACACTTCGGCGGCGCCCCGATATGCACGCAGCAAGCAGACGGTACTCTGTGCTATCGGTTGGAAAATGCCGAGGAGGTTATCGCAACTCCCTACGATATGGCGATCATCGGATACGGCACTAAGACCGTCAACCGCTTGCGCCTCTGGGAAGCATCCTCTCCCGACGGCTTTGACCTCCAGCTCTTTAACAACATGGAATACACCGCTGCGGTTGCAAAGCAGAACTCCGCAGAAAATATTTCGCGTGTGCTATATCCGAACGACACCGGTCCGTCGGGAAAGGCGCTCCGTTTAAAGCAACAATACTTTTTCACCTCTGCAAGTTTACAGGATTTGGTGCGCTCGTTTATCCATAAACACGGTACGAATTTCGCCGACTTCCCGCGTTATAATGTTATCCAGCTAAACGATACGCACCCCGTCGTGGCAATCCCCGAACTGATGCGCCTTTTGATGGACGAACACCACCTCGGCTGGGATGCGGCATGGGCGATTGTTACCAAAACCTTTGCATACACAAACCATACGATTTTAGCGGAAGCGTTGGAAAAATGGCCGATCGAGATATTCCAAGGGCTGCTGCCGCGCGTGTATCAAATTGTAGAAGAGATAAACCGCCGCTTCCTGCTGGAACTGCGGGAAAAATATCCGAATGATTGGAAAAAACACAACAAGATGTCCATTATCGGTGAAGGGAAAATCCGTATGGCATGGCTCGCGATTGCCGGTTCGTTTTCGGTCAACGGTGTCGCGGCGCTGCACACCGAAATCCTTAAAGCAAAAGAGCTGTCCGATTGGTATAACCTGTATCCGCAAAAGTTTAACAATAAGACAAACGGTGTTACCCAGCGCCGCTGGCTTTTAACTGCAAACCCCGCGCTTTCGGCCTTTATTACGAAGCATATCGGCGACGGCTGGATTAAAGACCTTACCCAGCTGCGGCAGCTTGAAAAACTGGCGGATAATCAGGAAGCGTTAAACGAATTAATCGCGATAAAAAAACACAATAAAGAGCGGCTTGCGGAATTCCTCAAACGGACGCAGGGCGTTGTGATCGATCCTAACTCGATTTTTGACGTACAGATAAAACGGCTCCACGAATACAAACGCCAGCTCTTAAACATCCTGCATGTGATGACACTCTATAACAGAATTATCGAAGACCCGACGTATGATCCTATTCCGCATACCTTTATCTTCGGCGCAAAAGCGGCGTCGGGCTATCGGCGGGCAAAGCTCATCATTAAACTGATTAATACCGTTGCCGACCGCATCAACAACGATCACCGTGTACGGGGGAAATTAAAGGTTGTGTTTGCGGCAAACTATTGCGTCTCGACTGCCGAAAAGATTTTCCCCGCCTCGTATATTTCCGAGCAGATTTCCACTGCGGGTAAGGAAGCGTCGGGAACCGGCAACATGAAGTTTATGCTGAACGGCGCAATCACGCTCGGAACACTGGACGGCGCCAATATCGAAATTGTGGAAGAAGTAGGCGCTGAAAATGCCGTTATTTTCGGCATCACCGCAGACGAGATTCAAAAAATCGAGCATGAGCACAGCTATAATCCGCAAGAATACCTTAACCGCAATCCTGCATTGGCGAGAGCGCTGACTCAGCTTATCGACGGAACGTATACGCCGCCCTTTGACAACAGTTTTAGAGAATTGTATGATTCGCTGGTATACGGCGTGGAAGGTCAGCGGCCGGACGTCTATTACGTGCTGGCGGACTTTGACGCTTATGCGGCAGCGCAGGAGCGGATTGTCGAATACTACCGCGACCCGATGAAATGGGCTAAAATGTGTCTTCTGAACATCGCCCGATCGGGTAAGTTCAGTTCAGACCGTACCATCGAAGACTACGTGCGGGATATCTGGAAGCTGGAGAAAGTGAGTGTCAATTCATAATTATGAATTATGAATTCTTAATTATTTTATATCTGGGAGAAATAAATTATGGAAAGAACATTTGTGATGATGAAGCCGGGCGTGGTGCAGCGGCGGATTGCCGGAGAAGTGCTCAGCCGCTTTGAAAAGAAAGGACTCAAACTGGTTGCCTTAAAACTGATGCGTATCAGTCCCGAACTTGCAAAAAAGCATTATGCCGAACACGCCGATAAGCCCTTTTTCGGCGAACTGGTGCAGTATATCACCTCCGGCCCCGTAGTTGCGATGGCTTTTGAAGGCGATGAGGCCGTTGCCATTGTGCGGAAACTTTGCGGAGCGACAAAGGTCTTGAATGCGGAGCCGGGAACCATCCGGGGCGATTATGCCTTGCATACCAATATCAATGTTGTCCATTCATCGGATTCTGCCGAAAGCGCCGCGCGGGAACTCGGGTTGTTTTTTCAGCCGGAAGAATTTTTCAGCTGGGAAGACGGCAATAAGGTCTGGTTTTAATAAGAGTCGGCGGTCGACTTTAATACCCCTTTGTTACGGCTCAAGAATCGCCGTGGGTAACGCTCCGCACGAATCAACAACCCCGCACGAATAAGGATTAAAAATGCTTGAGAAAATTACCAATACGTTTAGCGGCATTGTCCGCAAGATAAGCGGCAAGGCAACCATTACCGAAAAAAATATTGAAGAAGCGGTAGAGGAAATAAAAATTGCACTGCTTGAAGCGGATGTCAACCTCCGCGTAGTACGCCGCTTTATCAACGCAACAATCGAAGAAGCAAAGGGAGAAACCGTATTAAAATCGGTTAATCCCGGTCAGCAATTTATCAAGATTGTCCACGATAAAATTCTTTCGTTTTTAGGCGACGAAAAGAAAAGCCTGCAACTGAAAGGCCCCGACACCCAGTCGGTTATCCTCTTTCTCGGTTTGCAGGGCTCCGGTAAAACGACATCCGCTGCGAAGCTGGCCGCCCGTTTAAAGAAAGAAGGCCGTAAGCCGCTGCTCGTGGCCTGCGACCTCGTCCGTCCCGCTGCTGTGGAACAGCTCTCCTCTTTAGGGGAGCGTATCGACGTGCCGGTGTATAAAGAAGACACCAAGGATGCGGTACGGGTTGCACAAAATGCGGTTGTCTATGCACGGAAAAACGACTTTGATACCGTTATCGTCGATACGGCGGGACGGCTGCAAATCGATGAAGCGATGATGCAGGAAATTGCCGCGGTAAAAAAAGCGGTTAATCCGGTAGAGACTATTCTTGTCGCCGATGCAATGACGGGACAAAATGCTGCCGAGGTTGCAAAAGCCTTTGATGAACAGGCGGGGCTGACCGGTGTTATTTTGACGAAATTCGACTCCGATGCGCGCGGCGGCGCTGCACTGTCGTTAAAAACCGTAACCGGCAAGCCTATCCTGTATGTCGGTGTCGGTGAAAAAATCGAAGATTTTGAACCGTTCTACCCCGACCGTATTGCCGGAAGAATCCTCGGTATGGGCGATATTGTGTCGCTCGTCGAAAAAGCGCAGGAAAATATCGATGCGGAAGAAGCCGCCCGTTTGCAGAAAAAGATGGCGACGGAAACCTTCACACTTTCCGATATGCTCGACCAGCTTGAAAATGTCGAAAAGATGGGCTCGATTGAATCCATGCTCGATATGATGCCCGGGCTTGCCGGTCAAATTTCCGCCGAGGATATCGACAAAGCAGGCTTTAAGCGGCAGAAGGCGATTATCCAGTCGATGACGCTCAAAGAGCGGGAAAATCACCACATCATCGGGCCGCCTCGCCGCAAACGCATTGCAAAGGGATCCGGTACCTCCGTTGCCGAAGTAAACAAGCTGTTAAAGCAGTTTGAAAAGACACGCCAAACAATGCGGAAGGTCGCAAAGAGCAAGGGGCTTCAAGCGCGGCTTATGGGACTGATGGGGTAGCGATCTGCTTCCATAAAAATTTTCTACTTGTATAATAGTAAGAAAGTACTGATTATGATGAATTCGGATTCATAGTGCTTATCAATCAAAGGAGAATAATATGAATTGCTTTTTGAAAATCGTTTGGATTCCGGCGGCTGTTTGCGTATTCTGCCTTACAGCCTGCACAACGCTGCCCTCTAAGGCATTGTACACGGAACCGGCAGTTACAGGTATTACGGTTAATACGGAAAATAATCATTTTGACGTTGTATACGCTATTGACTGTTGTGTAATGCCTAAAGCAAAAGACGATTTTATCAGTTTCAAAATTGATACGATGCTGTATACCTATCGGCTTGATTTTTCCGTAAATTATGGAATGAAGGCTATACTTGACCGTTTTTTCACTATAAGCGCTCTGGCTGATTCCCAACATAGACAAAACGGGCAGCGTTACCTTGGCGAGGCAACTCTTTATGCTTATGCATCATCTGAACAGACGATAAGTAGACTTGTGGTCAATGGTAAAACTGCCAACCATGTACGGTTCAACTTTTTGCTGAAAGACGGAAAAAAATACCTGTTGCTTGAAGGCTTCCAAGTAGAGACACTCGATGGGAAATTGACTGTAGACGACTATATCGACAGTATTCCGTTTCATTACGACGATATAAAAAAGGCTTATAACTTTTTTAACGATACGAATCAGCTTGAAGAAAACCGACAAAAGCAGTTGCAAATAACCATCGCTGCAAAACAGGCTGAAAAAGCCGGTCCGACGGCGGCAACACAAGCTGAAAAAGATAGCTCAGCGGCAGTTGACACTCAAGAGGCTGGTATAATTTCAAATTCTGAAGAATCTTCTGCAGAAAATCAATAAATACAAGCCATTTTTCTTCGCGTGCTATATAAGACTATAACAAGGCTGCAAAAGGTCAGCCCTGTTATAGGAGATTATATGAAATGCATTGTGCCTTTGTATCATGTGAAGAATGTATTACGTAAATATTACAGCGGGCTCTTGTGCCCTCGGACTTGTATCCTTTGTGGAAACGCAAGCGAGGCAGGGCTGCCGCTGTGCAGCCATTGTATTCAAACGGAATTTGAGCCGTATATCGGTTCCGATAATTTGGAACATTTACGCCGAGCCGAGCCTCGCTGCAAGCACTGCGGGAAAATCCTCATTTCCGAGCACGAGTATTGTACTCGCTGCAGGCCGACTGACGACGAAACCGCAGAAAAACCGCAACCTGCTTGCGATCGTATTTTTACGCTTTTTCCCTATATCGGGCTTGGTCAAAAATTACTGCCTGTTTGGAAGAACAATACTATCCGCACTTTTTCCACCGTATTTGCACCGCTTATCCACAGTTTTTGCACACAACATCCGGGGCTTGCAAGTCTACCGCTCGTACCGGTGCCGCCGCGTCCTAAAAAACTACGGGAAAAAGGCTGGGATCAAATTGAAGATCTTGCGAAGGATTTAGCGGTTTATCCGGAACTGACGATATACCGGTGTTTAAAGCGGCAGGACGGCATTCCTCAAAAGAAACTGTCCAAGGCTGATCGTGCAGTGAATTTACAGGGGAAAATTACATTTTCGGCAAAGGCCGTTCCCGACAAACTCATGCTGCTCGACGATGTGATGACGACCGGTGCAACGCTTGAAGCTTGTGCGCATACGTTAAAAGCTGCAGGGTGCAAGGAAGTCTACGGGCTTTGTCTGTTTTTCGACTAAATTGCAAGACGGTTATAAATTGCCAAGACGGTCAAAAATAAATCTTGCATTTAGCCTAAAATTGGTGTATAGTGCTGCTGTTTGCAATTATCAGCCTGATGCGGAATGGAGCCTGTTTCGGCGGCACAGAAAACAGCGGTGGTTATTTCATATGGGGCGGCATACTGCATATTTAAAAGTTAAAGCAGTTATGTTATCGGGTGAGGTGTGCCCGTATTACATTCCGGAGGTTTCGGAGATGATTTCAAAAAGGTTTATCGATAATGGTATGCGTTGTATGTCAATTTGTATCGCTGTTGCTATCTTTATTCTTTCTGCGCAGGCAAAGTTACCCATTCCGGAGACCGTTTCTTTTCGTGGTTTGGATAAACTTTTGCATGCCTGTGCATTCGGAACTCTTGCCTTTGCACTTTCCTATTGGTTTGCTGCTGACGAATGGCGTACAAAACCGTTCAGATATTTCGCTCTTGTTTGCCTGATTACTGGCTGCTACGGTATTTCCGACGAAGTACACCAAATCTTTGTTCCCGGTCGGGATGCTTCCATATACGACTGGTTTGCCGACTGTACCGGAGCTGTCTTAGCGACACTTGTACGGCTGGGGATAGTAAAATACCGGTCGGTGTCTTGATTCGTGTGGCTAATATAATGCCCCTGTGCTTATGCGTTAGGGAATGTTGTTTTTAGGAAAAAGGCGCGAGTGGATACTACAATCATAGAAAAACTTACGGTCTTTTTTGATGCTAGACCCGAAATTATCCTTGCGATGCTGTACGGTTCGTGCTCCCGCGGAACCGAAACTGAAAAAAGTGATGTTGATATTGCCGTGGCGATGCCGGAGGCTTTAACCCTTGATGAAAGGTTGTCTTTACAGCTGGAGCTTGCCTTGCTTCTGAAACGAGAGATTGATCTGGTCGATATACGGAAAATAACGGGATTGCTTCACTATAAAGTGTTTACGGAAGGCGTTTGTGTTAAAAAAAAGCAAGGTGAGGGAAGTGTCTTGTTGCATAGACATACGATGACCGCCCTTTACTGGTATGCAGATTATTATCCTATCTATAAACGCGGACAAACGTATATTCTTGAACATGCTTTTAAACGAAATCTTGTCGGTAATGTACAATGAGCATTGATAAAAAAGTAATCGGTGAAAAACTTATATCGCTTAATCGGTGCTTGGAGCGCATAAAGCTGCATACACCGACAACTGTTGAAGCGCTGCAAAATGATTTTGATGCACAGGATATTATCAGTTTGAATATACAGCGTGCAGTACAAATTTCAGTTGATATTGCCGCTCATATTTTGGCCGAACAATTGCATGAACAAACATCGACAATGGCTGAAACTTTTTTAGCGCTTTCTCGACACGGATTGCTTGATAGTCAGCTTGCTTCGCGTTTAGCAAAAGCAGTCGGTTTTCGGAATATCGCTGTACACGAGTATGATATGCTTGATATGAATATACTATATTCAATTATTACGAAAGAGATCGGTTGTTTTGACGAGTTTGCCGCTGTTGTTTTGAGAATACGGAACCTCTAAAACTTCAGTTTTTAGAAGTCTTCCTTAAGTAAGTTGAGAATGACGAATATGAGGCTTGATACAAGCTTGAATGTTTTATGAGGAATGTAATCATGGAAAAAACAGTGTATTTAGGAATTACCGGAGATATTATTCATCCCGGTATTATCAATATTATTATGGAAGGCGCAAAATACGGTTGCCTCACCGTTGGGTTGTTGACAGATAGTGCGATCGTTTCGCATAAAAGATTACCTTATTTAACCTATGAGCAGCGCAAGCAAGTAATAGAAAATATAAAAGGCGTCAGTAAAGTTATTCCGCAAGAAGAATGGTCGTATGTTCCAAATCTAAAAAAATTAAAACCGGATTTTATTATTCACGGTGATGATTGGCGAACCGGTTCTCTTAGTAAAATTAGAGATGAAGTTATTCAAGTAATGCGGGAGTGGGGCGGAAAAGTGATTGAAGTTCCTTATACCAAAGGAATTAATTCAACGGCGCTTGCCGCTAACATGCATACTATCGGGACAACGCCTGAAATCAGAATGAAGACCTTGCGTCGACTTATCGAAGCAAAGCCTGTTGTGCGGATTATGGAAGCTCATTCGGGACTCTCCGGCTTGATTATTGAAAATCTTGAAGTAGAAAAAGAAGACGGTATGCATCGATATGATGGGATGTGGTCTTCGAGTCTCACCGATTCAACCAGTAAGGGGAAGCCCGATATTGAAGCTGTCGATCTTACAACTCGACTCCAGAGTCTCACTGATATTCTTGAATGTACGACCAAGCCGATCATTTATGACGGGGATACAGGCGGCAAACCTGAGCATTTTGTATTTACTGTGCGAACACTGGAACGGAACGGCATTTCGGCTATTATAATAGAAGATAAAGTCGGTTTGAAAAAAAACAGCTTATTCGGCACGGAAGCTAAGCAGGAATTAGCGCCGGTCGAAGATTTTTGCCATAAGATTTCGGAAGGGAAAAAAGCACAAGTTACCAAAGATTTTATGATTATTGCTCGCCTTGAATCTCTTATCGCCGGTCATTCCGTGGATGAGGCTTTGGAGCGTGCCTTTGCGTATGTAAAGGCCGGTGCTGATGGCGTTATGATTCACAGTAAAGAAAAAGACGGTAAAGATATCAAGGAATTTTGTGAACGCTTTAGAAAAATGTATGAAAAAGTTCCGATCGTGTTAGTCCCCACTACCTATAATCAATTTACGGAAACTGAATTAGCCGGCTGGGGAGCGAATATTATTATTTATGCGAATCACATGTTGCGGGCATCATATCCTGCAATGTATAAGGTTGCAAAAACTATTTTGGAAGCTGAACGTTCTTTAGAAGTGAATGATATGTGTCTTTCAATAAAAAATATTTTGGAATTAATTCCGGGGACAAAATAGATGATTCGACCTCAATTTTTATACGATTTATTAAAGGCAAACGGTACCGATTTTTTTACCGGAGTGCCTGATTCTTTGTTGAAAAATTTCTGTGCATATATAACGGATACGGCAGATAAAACGCATCACATTATTGCAGCAAATGAAGGCTGTGCTGTCGGACTTGCAGCGGGGCACTATTTTGCAACCGATACTATTCCGCTTGTGTATATGCAAAATTCCGGATTGGGTAATACGGTTAACCCGCTCCTTTCACTTGCAGATAAAGCGGTATATTCGGTTCCGCTTTTGCTTGTAATCGGATGGCGGGGGGAGCCCGGCGTGCATGATGAACCGCAGCATATAACGCAGGGAAAAGTAACGTGCGCGCTTCTTGATGCAATGGAAATCCCGTATGCAATTTTGGAAACCGATGAAGAAAAAGCCGCGATTCAAATTACTGATGCGTATAAATCTATAAAAGAAAGAAATGCGCCGTTTGCGCTTGTGGTGCGGAAAGGTTGCTTTGCACCCTATACGCTTAAATCAAACGACTCTGTCCCTGCTGAAATGACAAGAGAACAGGTAATAGAGCAGATAATAGTTCATGCTCCCTCAAATGCGGTTTTTGTTTCGACTACCGGCATGGCTTCCCGTGAATTGTATGAATTACGCGAGAAAAATCGGCAAAAGCATGATACGGACTTTTTAACGGTCGGTTCAATGGGACATGCTTCTCAAATAGCGCTCGGTATCGCTTTATGCAAGCGGGATAGGACGGTTATCTGTATTGACGGCGATGGCGCAGCTCTTATGCACCTTGGAGGGTTCAGTACAATCGGTACTCAAAAACCGAAAAACATGGTGCATATCGTTTTAAATAACGGCGCTCATGATTCGGTCGGCGGGCAGCCTACGGCAGCGCGGAATATAAACTTATGCGCTATTGCCGAAGCCTGCGGGTATGGGCAAGCGGTGTGTGTTAGAACTCAGGCGGAATTGGCTGCTGCACTGGCTAATGCTGTTGCGGCGCCTGATGCTGCAGATATGGCGCCGGTTTTTATTGAAATTCTTGTATCAAAAGGTTTCCGTCCCGATTTGGGAAGGCCTACATCATCTCCTATTGAAAATAAAAAAGCGTTTATGACATTACTGGAGGAATAGTATGATTAAGGAAGCGATTATTTTGGCAGGCGGCTTGGGTTCCCGCTTAAAAGATAAGACAAAAACAATGCCGAAAGGCTTTTTGGAAATAGGCGGAACAGCCATTGTTGAGCAGTCGGTGCAAAAACTGCTTGCTCATGGAATAGAAAAAATTATTATCGGTACGGGGCATTGCAACGAATATTATGATCGCCTTGCCCAAAAATATCCGGCTATCGTTACGGTAAAAAATGAGCGCTATGCAGAAACCGGCAGTATGGGAACGCTTGAATGCTGTGCACCTTTGGTTACCGGTTCCTTTTTACTGCTGGAATCCGATTTGATTTATGATTCGATCGGCTTATTTACCCTGATAAATGATGAGCGGAAAAATCTTATTTTAGCGAGCGGCGCTACGCATTCCGGTGATGAGGTGTATCTCCAAGCTGATGCGGATATGCGACTGACGGGGCTGTCTAAAAATAAAAGCGACCTGCAAAATGTGTCGGGTGAACTGGTCGGTATTACCAAATTGACGAAAGTAGTGTTAAATAACATGTGTGCGTACGCAAAGGATCATCATAATGATTTACCTAAAATGGAATACGAGCATGCGCTTTTGAAAATTGCGGAGACTGATACTATTGCCGTAAAAAAAATCGAGTACTATGTATGGCGGGAAATCGACGATGAAGATCATTTGGCGATGGCAGTAAATGATATTTATCCTCATATCGTAGAAAATGAAAGTCTGCGCAATGTTCGCCGCGAAGTGCTTCTTAATCCGGGGCCTGCCACAACTACCGATAGTGTTAAATATGCTCAAGTCGCAGCAGATATTTGTCCGCGTGAAAAAGAATTCGGCAATTTGATGCAATGGCTTTGCGATGAAATGAAGTTGTTTGCGCTGGCGCCTCAGACCAATCCCGATGAGTATGAAACCGTTATGTTCGGATGCTCCGGTACCGGTGCGGATGAAGTCATGGTTTCTTCCTGTGTGCCCGATACCGGAAAGCTGTTAGTAATTGATAACGGCTCGTATGGGGCGCGGATGGCAAAAATCGCGCAAGTATATAAAATTCCTATGGATGTGTACAAAAGCTCAACGTATGAACCTATCGACTTGGAAAAACTTGAAGCTGAGTTTGCATCGAAAAAGTATACTCATCTTGCATGTGTATACCATGAAACGACAACCGGCTTGCTTAACCCCTTGCATATTATCTGTCCTATGGCAAAAAAATACGGCATGGTTACGATTGTTGATGCGGTAAGCGCTTATTGCGGAATGCCGATGGATTTAAAAACACTCGGTATAGACTTTATGGCATCGACAAGCAATAAAAATATTCAAGGTATGGCAGGCGTAGGCTTTATTATTTGTAATAAAGCTGAGCTTGAAAAAACAAAAGACTATCCGATGCGCAACTATTATTTAAATCTGTATGATCAATATGCGTATTTTTCAAAGACCCATCAAACACGGTTTACGCCGCCGGTACAAACGATGTACGCATTACGGCAGGCTGTTTTAGAGACCAAACAAGAGACCGTTCAAAAACGATATGAGCGCTATACCGAGTGTTGGCGGATATTGCTAGCAGCGGTTAAAAAGCTTGGTCTTGAAATGCTGGTAAAAGAGGAGCATCAAAGCCATTTTATTACGGCAATTTTAGAGCCGAAGACCCCTCAATACAGTTTTGATGCTCTGCATGACTTTGCTGCTGAACATAGCTTTACCATTTATCCGGGAAAGCTGGGGAATATTGACACATTCCGTATCGCAAATATCGGTGATATCCAACCTGAAGAAATGCGTACCTTTACCGTTAAACTCGAACAATATATGCATGGAATCGGGGTAGGGAAGTAAACAACTTTTAAGGCATCCCCATTGATAATGTATCCCTTTACAAGGGGTGTATTGTATTTGGCGGTATGTTAATGCTATTGGCATATATATGTTGATTGCAATATCATATATATGTTGACGGTATTGACATACTATGCCGGTTATTGATATATTTTCTTCATAATGTTACAGGCGGAATTAAAGAAAATATATCTTACACAACTTGAAAAACTGCGGAAAACCGATGACGGCACATATCGGGATGCGTTGGCTGATATCCCCGATATAACAACTCATGCATTTGTGGTATGCGGGGTTCGGCGGTGCGGGAAAAGCACTCTGTTACAGCAGTTTGTAAAAAAACTCAATAAGCCGTTTTTTTATCTGAATTTTGATGATTTACGGCTGTTGGAATTCTCCGTTTCCGATTATGCAATATTGGATGCCGTTATTGAGGAATCGAAGAGTTCTCTTATTTTTTTTGATGAAATACAAGCCGCTGTACATTGGGAACTATATGTGCGGCAAAAGCTGGATCAAGGTTTTCAAGTTGTATTAACAGGTTCTAATGCTTCGCTTTTAAGCCGTGAACTTGGAACAAAACTGACCGGACGGCATATCGTTAAAGAGCTGTTTCCGTTTTCTTATTCCGAGTATCTGCGTTTTGCACATGCACAAAAAGGTATTCAATCGTTTGAAAGTTATTTTCAAACAGGCGGTTTTCCCGAGTATCTCAAGCTGAATAATTCCGAAGTTGTTATGCAGCTTCAAAAGGACATTTTATATCGGGATATAGCAGTACGTTATAATGTGAGTGATGATAAATCCCTGCAGCGGCTGTATGTGTATCTTGCTTCCAATGCCGCATCACTGATTTCTCCCAGTAAGTTGAAAACAGTCGCCGGAGTAAAGTCTCATACGACTATTCTTGATTATTTTTCATATTTTGAGAATGCGTATTTGTTGAGCTTAGTACCGAAGTTCGCATGGTCACAAAAAGCACAGAGCCTTGCCCCAAAAAAAGTTTATTTTACCGATATCGGATTGATACGGACGGCAGGGCTTACGTTTAGCGAAAATGCAGGCCATATTTTAGAAAATTTTGTGTTTAACGAACTTCGCCGAAAGTACGGGACTTTTGACGATAAACAAATCTTCTATTATAGTGATGATACCTGCGAGTGCGATTTTGTCGTTAATCCGCTTTTTGCACCGCAATGCATTCAGGTGTGCTTAGAATTGAACCTCGATAACACCGGACGGGAGCTGAATGGTCTTTTGGCTGCAATGGATTTCTTTAAAGTTCAGGAAGGGCTTATTCTTACGCGGGATTCTCGCGATCTTTTTGTAAAAGAAGATAAAAAGATAACGATAATGCCGGTATGGGATTACTTTGGGTGAAAAATAATATTTTTAAGGAATACGATGTTTACAAAGCTGAAATGGGAAAATTTTGAAAAAACTTTATGGAATAAAATATGTTAGTAGTAAATTCTGAAGAACACTGGGATTTAATTATTGAACCGAAACGTAAATTGCTTGATTTACCGATACGGGAAGTTATCAGGTACCGTGACCTTATTGTCCTTTTTATAAAGCGTGATTTTGTAACACAGTATAAGCAAACAATTCTCGGCCCTCTTTGGTTTGTTATCAATCCCTTGATTTCTACAATAATGTATATCTTCGTGTTCGGAAATTTAGCAAAATTAAGTACCGATGGAGTGCCTCAGATTCTTTTTTATTACGCCGGTACAATGCTGTGGACTTTTTTTTCGGGCTGCTTTACCGATGCAACGAATATTTTTGTTACAAATAAAGACTTATTTGGAAAGGTGTATTTTCCGCGGCTTACGGTTCCCATCAGTAATATATTCGGAAATCTGACAAGGATAACGGTACAGTTTATTTTCCTGCTTGTGTTTTTTATCTATTATCTTGTAACAACGGATGATGTATTAAAACCTTCGTTCGCCGTATTAGCGTTTCCTCTTTTGCTGATTTGGATTGCTGCACTTGGCACGGGGATGGGGATGATTATTTCCGCCTTGACGACAAAATACCGCGACTTGCGGATTTTGGTAACGTTTGCTTTAAATCTTGCAATGTATGCCACTCCCATAGTATATCCTATTTCACAAATTCCTAAAAAATTTAGCTGGGTTTTGTATGCCAATCCGCTCAGTGTTCCGGTAGAGCTTTTTAGAGTGTGGCTTTACGGAGCCGGAACTGTTACACTTGGTGTTGCCTGTATCAGTATTGCCGAAACGATTTTGCTTTTGTTTTTGGGGCTTATTATGTTTAATCAAAACGAACGGAATTTTATCGACGTGGTATAGATCAAGTGCTAAAAATACGATTAAATTTTTGATAGTTATCATTTTGACTACTAAGGGAAATATTAATGAAATATAAACTTAAACTTTTATTCTTTTTTCTGCTGTTACCTGCGCTTGCGGTTGCACAAGAAGAATTAAAGTCGGAGGTGGAAGAGTATTACGATTTTTTATCGCTTTCAGGTGCTGTTGAACGGCCGTATTTAAACTTTCGAACGCTCTCCGATTCCGACTGGAAAATAAACGAAAATACAAATCATATATGGCAAGGCGTTAATCTTGCAGGTCGGCATCCCATAACAAAAAAAATGGCATACAAGGTGTACGGGCCTAAACTTTTTATGTCGGTTAATTCCGCTTCTCCATACGGAGTTAATGACAAAGCTTTATGGCAGGGGAAAGGCTTTAACCTCGATTTTGATGTCGGCGCTCGGTTCGAATGTTACGGATTTGAATTTACTTTAAAACCGGAATTATCCTTTAGCCAAAATATGTCTTTTGCATATAAAACTCCTGCATATAGCGGCAATGCTGCTTTTAAAGACAAGGCTGATACTTACGGTTATTATGGTATTCCCAGTATCGATGCACCGCAGCGTTTCGGGCACAAACCGTTTTTCACCTACGATTGGGGGGATACGGAAGTGCGATATTCTTACAAAACATTTACGGTCGGTTTCGGTACGCAGCATATTTGGCTTGGGCCTGCACATATTAATCCGATCTTGCATTCAAATAATGCGCCGTCTTATCCTAAATTTGATATCGGTATGCGTAAACAGCCGGTTATCTTAGGTAAATGGAACGGCGGCTATATGGAATTTCGGACATGGTGGGGTATGTTGGAAGAGTCAAAATATTTTGATGTCGATAAGTCAAATGATAATAACTTAATTACCGGTCTTACTTTTTCCTATTCCCCGTCTTTTATTCCCGGATTTACGGTTGGTATAAATAGAATTATGCTTTCAAAATGGAAGGATAAGGATTGGAAAAGTATTTTTACATTGCTTATTCCGTTTATGAAAGATTCCGCCGGTACGGATGACAGAGATCAGCGGGCTTCTATTACTTTTGATTATCTATTTTCTTCTATCGGGCTTGATGTTTATTTAGAATGGGGAAGAAATGATTTTAGTCCTTCAATTGCATATGTTATGCGATACCCTTTTCATACGCAAGGGTATACGGTTGGTTTGAAAAAAACGTTTCGGATTATTTCACAGTTAAAAGGTGAAATTCTATTAGAGCACACAAATGTGGAGGCGTCTGCCGATTATTTAACAAATACGACACGTTTAGCCGACAGTAAGGACGCTCGATCGGCGCCGACTACTTTTTATGCACATCACCGTATTACTCAAGGCCATACCAATAAAGGACAATGGCTCGGGCCCGGTATCGGTACAGGGGGGAATAGTCAATACTTGGGAATAAAATTATTTTATCCTAAAGGAATGGGAACTTTGTTTTTCCAACGGGTAAATCCCGATAATGATTTTACCTGGTTTAAAGATATCGTTGATAATTTTGAAACAGCACAAGAGAGTATTCGCACCAATTTCAGCGTGGGTATAAACGGGCTCTATTATATAACAAAAGATTTGTGGCTAAAGGGGCAATTCGTCTTTATTAAAGAATATAATCCAACTTATCGGTACTTTGATCTGTCGCAACGGTTTAATACTTCTACTTCAGTTTCTATTCAATATGTGTATTAGCTGAGTGGTATTATTGTTAGGGTAAAAAATATTAAGGAAGCTACATGTCTGATACGGTCATAAAAACCGAGCATCTTTCAAAAATGTATCAGCTCGGCATAATAAATAACGGAACATTGTTTCGCGATATTCAAAGCTGGTTAGCCTTAAAGCAGGGAAAAGAAGATCCTCATTCGAGAATTGGTGAAACTAAATATCTTGGAAGCGATAATGAATTTTGGGCGTTAAAAGATTTAACTTTTGATATAAAAAGAGGCGAGCGGGTCGGTATAATCGGAAGAAACGGAGCGGGAAAAAGTACGTTGCTTAAAATTCTTTCGCGTATTACATCCCCGACTGAAGGTTGTGTAAAAATACGGGGAAAAGTTTCAAGTCTTTTGGAGGTTGGAACAGGCTTTCACGCGGAGTTAACCGGGCGGGAAAATATTTACCTTAACGGCGCTATTCTCGGTATGAAGAAAAAGGAAATAGACCGCAAGCTTGATGAAATTATCGATTTTTGCGAAATTGAAAAACATATTGATACACCGGTAAAACGCTACTCAAGCGGAATGTATGTCCGTCTTGCCTTTGCGGTTGCCGCTCATTTGGATAGCGATATTCTTATTGCAGACGAAGTGCTGGCTGTAGGAGATGCCTCATTTCAAAAAAAAGCGATTGGTAAAATGAGCAGCCTTTCTACCTCGCAAGGACGGACCGTTTTGTTTGTAAGCCATAATATGGCGGCGGTAAAAAGCTTGTGTAACAAAGGGGTTATCCTTGAAAAAGGAAAATTAAAGTTTCAAAGTAATAGTATTGATGAGGCGATTGAGGAATATCAGAATAGTGGGCTTAGTATTAATACTCAGTATGAATGGGTGAATAATAACGAAATACAGAGTGATTTTTTTACTCCGAATAGGATGTATATTATCAATACCGAAAATAAAAAAACACAAGCTTTTAGTCGAAATGAAAAAAATATTCGGTTTGTTGTTGAAGCAAATATAAAGGAATATAATCCATTACTAAATTTTGGAATTTCGTTTATAAACAGTAGTAATCAAGTGGTGTTTACGACATGGGTACGTGATAGTGATAAATACATTGAT
>CAJPTT010000006.1 GCA_905373565.1 uncultured Treponema sp.
GTTGTACACGGATGTACAACCGTTGAAGATGGTTCAAATGGTCTCACAACCTCAATTATTCTGCGATTCTGATCTGCTCTGTCTGATGCGTTTACCCTGATTATCTTCTTTAGTATACCTGTCTTTTAGGATTTTGGGAAGGTTGCGGAATGGAATTATCTCTGCGAAGCGGGCGTCGTTTCATTTTGACGCCCGCTTCCTGCACATGAATGATGATGAACTATTGTCCGTTTTGAATTTTCACCGAATCCACTTGAACCCAGCCCTTTTTCTGTTTATTTTGAATGTAGAGCCATTCAACTGCATTTTCCGAATCCGCATTCTGCTTGACATATTTACGGGTAGCGGTTGCCGCTGTTCCCGCTTTGAGCATATTCACGGTTCGTGAAGCGTTTTCATCGGGAATGCTTAAAAGATTGATATCGTCGATAGCCGTAACTTTTTCATTGATTTTTTCGGTAGTAAGCTCTTTCATAAAATTATCTTCCTTTATCATAATTTCCGAAAGAGACTGCAAAACCGCAATGGTATCGCTGTAAGGTGAGCCTATCTCAACCGCATTTTGAAAAAGCTCTCCCCGTATCGTATCGTTCTTCGATTCCATCGCGACCTGAGCAAGAATCATAGCAGAAACGCTCATGTCATCCGTTTCTACGGCATCTCTTTTTACATATTTATCTTTAATGCTCCATGAAGTAACCAGTTCCGAATTATACGCTGCAATTTTTATAAATTTACTGTCTGCCTTTTCAAGACTGTCATTATATACCGCAACAATCGCATAACGCGGAATAAACTCATCGGTCATAGCGGCAAGAGATTCCGATTTATACAGCACGACGTCTTGTCCTGAAATAAAAGCCGCGACGGTATCCGGTTCATAAGAATAGTCTTGGATCCAATACGCCTGTCCGTTAAGTTCAATATGAAAAAATGTCCGCTTCTGACCGTCGGTTCTTACGGCTTCTTTTTTTTCACCCAGATATAATGCCTTATCGCCTAACACGGCCTCGGCAGCCCATTTCATTTTTCCTTCATCGTTTTCGGTATACAGTCCTGCATTATTCACATAAATGACCCCGCTTACGCCTGCGGTATTCTCGGAACCGGACGCAGATTCTTGTTTTACATCAGACTGAACGGTTTCTTGCGTTCCGCCGGACGGACTGTTTTCCGTGCTTTGCCCTCCATTTTTTGCACATGATACAATCTGCATCATACCAAGCACGGCGAACAAAACCATCTTATTTAATTTTTTCATTTCAAAGTCTCCTTAATCGGCTATTATTATTTGATAACCGTAAGATGTCAATATTCCAAGCAAACGGTCAATTACTTTTTTGCGTTATACCTGTTCAGTTATACCTGTTCAAACGAGGCTTGCAGATAGGCAAGGCGGATGCGGCGCACCTTTACGGTCAGCTCCTGATTGAGTTCCGGTTCGGCATCTAAGGTCATATCACCTTCATATCCAAGGGCGGGAATAAAGATATGAGCCTTTTTCCCCATTGCATCGAGCACCACCGCCGTACCGCGCCAATCGGGATTTTGCAGCAAGTACACGAGCGTCCAATGCTGACGGGATGCCCGTTCCGCAGAAACACAGGCGCGCCCCGCCACGTCCCCCGCCGCTATTTTAAGGATGAGGTCTGCCGCAGGCGTCAGCGGGTTACCGTCAATATAGTTTAACAGCTGTCGATGGCTGACTAAATCCCCGTAGCGGCGGAGCGGGCTTGTTACCTGCCCGTACATTGCAAGCCCGAGCGCAGCGTGCATCGACGGAATGGTGCCCACGCTGCGCGGACGCATGGCGCGCCGCTTTCGGTATTCCCCTGCGAGGCCGGACGGCAGCTTATTCGGCAGTTCGGGCGCCTCCTGACTGACATACTGAAACGGAATGTTGTGCTGAAAGGCAAAACGGGCGGCAGCCTCTCCTGCAAGCAGCATCATCTCTTTAATCATTGCAGAAGCTTCGGTATGGACAACAGGTTGAACCTGCGCCCGTTTTGTGCCGTCCTGCTCCGCCAGGGTAATAAACACTTCGGGAAAATCGATGGATACGGCGCCTGCGTTTTCCCGCCTGATGCGGTTTTTTTCCGCTATGTCAAAAAACGACGCTAACGCGGGTGAAGCCTTTTGCGCGTCCGCTTCTTCGTACGTCATTCTGATAACCGAAAGTTTGGTACGATGAATAGACACTTCTTCGATACTGCCATCGGTACCGAGGAGTAGTTTAAAAGAAAGCGCATAAGATATCGGCTTTAGCCCGAGGGCAAAATAGTCAACCGCTTTTTCGCCGAGCATTCGGGCAGCCCCCTCAGGCGTATACAGCGTCGCTCCCCGTGCACAGGCATCGGCATCGCTCTGCGTATCCGCCTGAATAGTATCGGCAGGGTTTGCGATGTGAACCCACAAGTGCGTCCCGTCAAAAGAAACCGCATCATCGGGATCGGTACTGCCGGGATTATCGATTGCGTACGCAGGAATGGCGGTTAAATCGAGCGGCGCTTCGGGAAACACCGGCTCGGGAATATCCGCTTTTGACGAATGGAGCGAATGGCCGAAACGAGCCGGATAAGGATTTTTTTCGATAGGCCAAAAATCCGTTTTTAACAGGATATCGTGCGCTTGTTCAGGCGTTTGCTCCAGTTTTGCATCTTTCAATATTTTGGAAGCGGAAGAACTCCCCAGCGCAAGCGCCTCGATCTCTTGAAAAAACGGCGTGTATAACTCTTTGTTTTCGGTAAACGGCTTTCCCTGCATACAGGTGCGGAGAGCTGCGATAAAATCCTGCCGCAGTTTTTCAGCCTGAGCTTTTTCCGCCTCTTTTTGATTGAGCCGCTCTATTTCCGCTTGACTGCGGATACCGATCGGCTCTGCCGGCGAAGTACAAATAAAATAGGGTGAAGCGCAAAGCGTTTGCCAGAGCTTCCAGCTTTGTTCAGCCGTGTGTGTTCCCCACAAGAGCTCTGCAAGTTCGGCAAAAGACGGGGCTTCACCTTCAAAAAAATCCGCCGCTTCGCCGAAATCCGCATCGGGAACTTCAGCATCAAGAGCAGCCTTAATACTCCGGCATTCTCCGTCATGGAGCAGTACAATGTCTTTTTCGCGTACTTTCTTTGTGCCGGATTCCAGCGTAATTTCAAATTTATCGCCCTGTACATCGGTAATAAGCGCCGGTTGATTCTTATAGAGAACGAGATTACCTTTTTTCATTTATGTTCCGAATTGTAATGTTTCGTATTTTATTATTCCCGTATATCACTTGTAGCAGATTTCCCTGCCGGTGGTACATCAGTGCGTCGCAGCTGCGATACACCGCTTTTCCGCACTCCTTTTCAAAAGCATCACGAGCATCACCGGTACGCACTTCATTAAAAAATGTTAACGATGACGGAAACCCGATGCTCATTTGAAGGACGGTCCCGTCTCCGTCTTTGGAGCGAATAATCAGTTCGGTGTTAAATGAACGATACAACCACCGTTCGCTATAATAATTGTAAATAATGCCGGAAGGTCTGTTCCATGCGCCCAATAATTTATCAACCGTATCACCGACGGAGACATTACGAAGGATAATCGGAACAACCGTATCGGGTTCTTTGAGGATACCGGCCAGCCATTGTCTCTCTTGTGCAGCGCCGACTTTATCGTTCATTTTTTTAAGGATACGAAAATAATTGCAGCGGAGCAGCCGTTCATCGGCAGGGAACCCTGTCGTCAAAAACACCACCTTACCGGTTGTTTTTCGGACTGCCGAATGCAAACAGTCGGCAAGCAGCTGCTGAGCCTTGGTATAGTCTTTTCTTATCAGATACAACAGCGCAGCATAGTTTGCTCGCGCGGTTTTATCATCGGCTCCCGAATGAAAAAGATCGGCTTGTTCCGCAATACTGAGCACCGCATTTCGTTCATGAGTCAGTGGAGATGAAGCGAGCAAATACGCATAACTCGAGGCGATTCCCGCCTCGTATATCATTGTAAGATAATCGCTGTATGCTTTTTTTGCCTGCTCATATAGAGCGCCGTTACTCCGTGTCGGCATTGTCTTTGAAAAGTAATCGGACTGTTCATCGTCATCATTTTCAAACATAAAATCCGCTGACTGAAAAAATGCAAAAACCGATGCGTTATCGTACACTGCTGCAGGAAGAATCGTTGCCAGCTCCGTATACCGCTTATCAAGGCTGTTCAACCATGCCTGATGGGCAACCAAGGCATTCATCCGATTGATGTAAAGACTTTGCGGAAACAGCTGTAACAAATTATCCAACACGGTACGTGCATCGGCAGTTCCCCTGCGGTTTTGCAGCGCAAACAGTACTCCGGAAATTTCTTCGTAGAGATGCGTAACTTCTTCTCCGTTACTATTTAGCTGTTCAAACCGTGCAGCAGGTTTTATAGAACCGGTTAAAAATGAGGCAAAGACTTTGGTCGCTTCCGTATCACTCTGAATAGAAGTCAGCCGATCAAGCCATCTCTCCAATAATCCTTGAGGATAACCGGCGATAGTAAGCAATACGCTGGCCATTATATCGATGGTATATACTTTCTCCGGAGAAAGCGTTGTATTTTTAGCGGTGCCGTAATAATTGAGCGCAAACTGCGCCGCACACACGGCGGCAATAGGAGCAAAAAAATTCTCCCGCTCGTTGTTAAAATTCCGTATTCTACGCGCAGAACCGGATGTATCCATAAAAAGAATCGAATCGATATAATCCAAAAGGCCGGTACTTACAAGAACCGTCCCGTCGGGATACAGCATACAACGTGCATTTTGCCGATCGGTTATAATTAAGCGCATCGTACCGCGAAAAAGCTCGGTTCTGCGTATCAGCATAAAAAGAGATGTTTCGATAATGTCATACCATTCGCCGACTTCGCTCGCCGCGATTTCATTTGAAGAGGCTTTCGCTATTTCATCGCGATACGCTTGCATCAGCCGCTCACGAGTATAAATTCCCTCCGTCAACGGATCTGCAAAACCGGAAATCGCTATGAAAAAAAAGGAAAGCAAAAAAAGAATTGTTCGGCGCATATCTTTCATACGGTAAAGAATATCATAGCAGGGCAAATATGACAATCCACAATAAACGCATCAGACGTTTTGTTGATAACCCCGCAAAATCAGGAGGCTGTTCAAGCAGAGTTGAACCTCTTCGCGGTTCAAATGCTTGCCCAACCTCCTGATTTTGCGATCTATATTTATTCGTCTGATGCGTTTACCTTTCCTTCCGGGAAAAGGTGCGAAATTTTATTTAAAATTTCGCACAAAAGGAAGACCTAATCTGTAACTGAATGAAGCCATTTACCGGATCTAATTCGCCACAGCCCTAGCAGCAGCTTGAGCGGCTCTTCGCTAAAGAGGCACATATAGATAACCCACGGCGGAAGCGCAGTATGAATCGATACGGAATAGGCGAGCGGAATAGCGATCAGCCACATAATAAAGGTGTCGCAGATCATGCCGAAACGGGTGTCGCCGCCCGCACGCACCAGTCCTATCAATATACACATATTGCAGGCTTTAAGGGGATAACAGCACGCCAACACGACAAACAGTGTTTTAACCGTTGACAACACAATCGGTTCCACATTAAAAATAAACGGTACAAGATACGAAATAGGAATCAGTGCCGCGCCGATAAATATTGCAACAATCGGAATAAACAGCAGCACTTTAGCGGCATATTGCCGCGCTTCGCTGTCATGCTTTTCGCCTATTTTTTTTCCGATCAAAACGCTCACTCCATTTCCGAAGCCGATAAAGATAACCCATGTCAGCTGCGAAATAGTATTGGTAATATTAAACGCGGCATACGAGAATGTGTTAATACTTGCGAAAATTTTATGATGGAAGGTAATGCCAAAAGACCAGAGCGTTTCGTTTAACAGTACCGGCAGTACGATTACAAGATATACTTTTAAGAATTTTGCATCAAAGCTGAAATGATTTTTAAGCGTCCCTAAAACGGGATATTTCCGATACTTTGTTACCGTAAAGGTAATAAAAAGCTCGACAAAGCGGGCAATAACGGTTGCGATAGCCGCTCCGCGCACACCCAGTGCGGGAGCGCCGAATAACCCGAAAATTAAAACGGCATTCAGCGTTGTGTTGACAACCAAAGACACCAGCGTCGCACCGACCGCGATTTTCACTTTTTCGATGGAGCGCAGCGTAATCATCAGCATAAAATTTATCGCAAAAGGAATAAAGCACAACGCCGACAGCCTGAGGTATTGCACACCGGTTTCGATGACGGCAGTATCCTTCGTATACAGCGACAGTATTTCTTTCGGCATACTCACACAGCAAACCGTAAACAAAATACCGAACGACACAGCCACTATCATAGAAATGCCGAGCGTTTTATGTAAGCCCTTAAAATCTTTTTTGCCCCAGAACTGCGCCGTAAACACCATACTGCCCGAACCGGTGCCGTAAAGAATTAAGTTGAGCAAAAAAAAGAGCTGATTCCCCAAGCCGACCGCAGCGAGCTCTATGGTGCCGAGTTTACCGATCATCACCGTGTCAAGGATATTGACAAAGGCGCTGAGGAAATTTTGCAGCATAATCGGCAGGGCAATCGTAAACAATGTTCTTAAAAATTTTTTATCGAAAAACACTGCCCTAAACCGCGCAGCCATCGTCATATAAGTGTTATCTCCATCAAGCAACAACCCCGATGCAGAGCATTAGAGGTACCCTTGTATGAATACCGCTCTCTTATTCCGTTTCCCAGCTGCGCCCGAATAATTTTTTTATAAAGCGGGCAAAACCGCCGCCTTCGCTACCGGTTTCGGGGATTTCGTTTTTTTCCATCCGGGACACGATATGTTTTAAACAACTTGCTGCTTTACCGTTCGGTTCTGCAATAATAAAAGGTTTTTGTTTTAAAACGGCTTTTGTTACCAAAGGATCATTATAAATAAACCCGAGATATTCGATTTTAAGATTTAAAAACTGAGCTGCGATGTTGATCATCCGGTCCGCAATTCGCTTCCCCTCTGCTGCCGAATCAACCCTATTGATAATCATTTTGAGGTTGAGATTCATATTATCCACTTCCGTTGCAATCACCTTGATAATACCGTAGGCATCGGTAATTGCAGTCGGCTCGGAGGTCGTTATAATAACAACCTCGTCGGCAGCGGCGACAAAGCTCAGTACGTTCTTAGACACCCCTGCGCTCGTATCAATGATAATAATATCGACATCGGAAAGCGTATACATTTCGTTAATGAATTCATTGCGTTCCGCTTCACCCATGTTTGCAATCTTCGCAAATCCGGAAGCGCCGACAATCAGCTTAATACCGTATTCGGTGTCGATAATAATCTCCGACAATTTCTTCTGCTTTTTAATAACATGATACAAATTGTACTGCGGAATAACATTCATAATGACGTTGACATTCGCAAGTCCGAGGTCGGCATCAAGCACAATAACTTTCTTTCCCATCTGCGCATACGCAATACCCATATTCGTCGCAACGTTAGTCTTTCCTACTCCGCCCTTGCCGCTGGTTACTGCAATGATCCGCGTCTTTTGCGCCGTATCATGATTGCCGCCGGTATTGTCAGCCGTTTTGTGTATTTCTTTCATTAAAAGACGTAATCCGTCAGCTTGATCGCCCATTTTTTTCCCCACATCTTGAGTTTTTACCGAATTAATTGCGTTTCGAGCTTCTACACAGCAGAAACTTTGAGAAGCGGCTCCCTATCTTTATTACAAAGTTGATTGATATATTCCTCATCAACTGAAAAACCTTTCAGTTTTTTTAAGAAGGTTTCGACATCGGCAAGCATAAAATCTTGCGGAACTTCCTGCCCCGCCGTTATATACGTTATCGGGATCTTCGTTTCCGAAATGATACTGAATAAATTGCCGATATATGAAGTCTCATCAAACTTTGTAATAATCAGCGATTTGTATTTAAAAACCGCATACTCTTTCATAATTTCACGAATATCGTTTATCCGTGTACCGGCACATACCGTCAAATAAACCTCGGCGTCGTCGCCCAGCTCGGTAAAATAGTTTTGCATAGTCGAAATTTTTTCGCGGTCTTTCGGACTGCGCCCGATGGTATCGATACAGATAACATCGGCCTCTTCACGATACAACGCCATGTATTTGCGTACTTCTGCAGGGCTTGACGCTACCATCAACGGAATCCCCATCAATTCACAGTAGCGCTTCATCTGATACGCTGCTCCGATACGCCAGTTATCGATCGTGATAACTTTCACCCGCAGCGGCTGTTCCGAATTTTTACGGATATACTGTACGGCTATTTTTGCCAGCGTTGTCGTTTTCCCGACCCCCGTAGGGCCTACCAATAAGACTACCCGCGTCTTAGGTTGACTGTCGGCGAATTTGATTTTGATCGATTCGGCAAGCAATTCAAACAGTTTTTTCTGCACCGTCAAAAAATTTTCGATTTCAGTATAGCTCAATTCGCTTTTAAGGCGAGCGGAAAGTTCTTTTATATACGAAAGAGAAAAATCGTTTTCTTCGAGTATCTTCTGCACTTTTACGATATTCGCATGCTCGGCATCCGTCTGCGACGCATTTTGCTTTTTCATTTCCGTCACAAGTCGTTCAACCGTTTCCGCCAGTTTATCCAAAGATTGCGCTTGCTCCGGTGCAGCGACAGGCTTTTTTTCGGGACTTTTTTTTGAAGTCATATCAACATATTGGCGCAGTTCATCCGCCGCCGCAGGATTCTTATTTGCATATCGCGTTACAATTTTCCGCCGCTCTTCTTCATCATTGAGACTATTCACATGGGCAACTCTGGGCGCCGGTCTTACCGGGGGCTGCTGTTCGGAAAGTAAGGACGGCCGTTGAGGTAAGGTATCGTTTATCGTAAAGGTTACTTCTACTACATCTTTTTCCAAAAGCCCAAACAGCCGGCTGATCTTCGCGTCTTTTCTTCTCCAGATGGTAACGGCATCGCCATGCTTTTTTGTAATTTTTTTCAGACATTTGTCATACGTCGAATCTTGCTCAACAAAAAGTTCCATTAGTTTTTATCCTGTTCCAACTTAATCTCACCGATAACTTCAACCTGTATATCCTTCGAAATTTCGGGAATGGAGAGCACGACTAAATCGGGAATTTCCCTATCGGTTGAGTTTTTAATCAAAATACGGGCAGACGCTTCGGGCGCAAGCACAATGGGAAGAAAGCCGCTTTTTTGCATCGTTGTAACCGCTTGAATAAGCGAGCGTATCCACATCCGCTGTTCTGACGGTTCAAGCGCCGCTATCGGTCCGTTCACCGTGTCTATCCGGCTTTCAATAATTTTCTGCGCAAGTGAAGGTTCAACCGTCAGCACGTGAAGCGTTTTATTTTCATCGGCATACTGCAAGCATATTTGCCTGCCAAGCGCCTGCCGCACTTTTTCTACGAGGATAGAAACATCGGAAGTAATGGGACGGAAATCTGCGAGCGTTTCCAAAATAACGATTGTGTTGCGGATGGATACTTGTTCCCGCAAAAGTCCTTGCAGCACTTTCTGTACCTCGCCGAGACTGCACACTTTTGCCGCTTCGTCGATAACCGCCGGATAGTCCTTACGCAACGCATCCATAATGCCCTGCACTTCCTGCCGTCCGAGAATTTCGGCGGCATGCTTTTTAATCACTTCGGTGAGGTGCGTTGCGATAATAGCCGGCGGGTCTACTACCGTATAACCGGCACGTTCGGCTCGGTCGCGGTTCTCTTCGGATATCCACACGGCCGGTAAACCGAAGGTAGGATCGACGGTACGTTCTCCGGGTATTTCTTCGGAAACGCCGCCGGGATTGATACCGAGGTACCAGCCCATGCGGATTTTTCCCCGCGCCACTTCGACGCCCTTAATCTTAAAACAGTATTCGCTCGGTTCAAGCCGCATATTATCGATAATGCGGATACGTGGGGCAACCAACCCGAGGTCGAGCGCCGCTTCCCGCCGAATGCGCGTAATGCGTTCGAGCAGTTCCGCGCCCTTGTCCTTATCGACAAGCGGAATTAACGCATAGCCCAGTTCCAAGGACAGCGGATCGAGCGGTACGATAGGTGCAATTTCTCCTGCAGCAGGTTCTCCACCGGAACCGCCGCGCTGTTGTTGCCCCCCTTGTTTTTGTACTGCTTGTTTTTCTTTTGCAGTCTGTTTGTACAACCGCTCCGCCTTAACGATTCTCCAGCCGACGGCCGCCAACACAAACGCGATAATAAATAAGACGACATGGGGAAAGCCGGGAAGTACACCCATAATAGCAAGCGTACCGGCGGCAACAAAGTAAATCCACCCGATTTGGGAAAACTGCTTTTTGATGTCCTGCCCGAACGACCCTTCATCGATCATACGGGTAACCAGCAAACCGGTCGCTACCGACAAAAAGAGTGAAGGCAGCTGTGCAAGTAACCCGTCTCCGATACTCAACGTTGTATAGGTGCGCAACGCATTAGAGAAAGTTTCTGTTCGGAACACCATTCCGATAATCAATCCGGCGATAACGTTGATAACCGTAATAAAAATACCGACTTTTACGTTACCGGACACAAACTGGTTTGCTCCGTCCATTGCGCCGTAAAAATCATCTTCCCGCTGTAACTGTACTTTCTTTTGTCGGGCTTCTTCGTCGGTAATAATACCCGCGTTGTATTCGGCATCGATAGACATACTCTTAGTCGGATGAGAGTCAAGTTTAAAACGGGCGGAAACCTCGGCGACCCGCTTGGCGCCTTTCGTAATAACAAAGGCCTGCACTGCAATAAGGATGATAAAGATGACAAACCCGATAACGAGACCTTGACTGCCCGATGCGCCGATAACAAAGGAGCTGAACGCCCGTATCATTGCTCCGTCAAACGCCTCACCCTTGGAAAGGATTAAACGGGTAGAAGACACGTTCAACACCAGTCCGAAGATGGTACTCAGCAACAGCAATGAGGGGAAGACCGAAAAGTCGGTAGCGCGTACAGTGAACAATACAATCAATAATACGACCAAACTGAACGTGAGGTTCAGCGCCATAAAAAAATCAAGGAGCACGGTGGGGAGCGGTATAATAAACATCAGCACCATGAGAATGACGGTAAATGCAACTGCGATATCGATATTGTACTTTTTTGCGGCCATAATTATCTTCTATAGAATTCCTGTTTTTTGTTGTTGAGGGTATATACTTCTGCAAATACTAACGAAAGCGCCCGATAATATTCCTCAGGGATTATATCACCGATTTGAACTTTCGCATAGAGTGCACGGGCAAGCGGTTTGTTTTCTATTAATGGAATATTATGCTCACGAGCGATCGCCTTTATCCGCTGCGCCATTGCATCGGCACCTTTTGCAAGCACCATCGGCGCCGCCATCGTTTTTGAATCCCACTGCATTGCAATAGCAAAGTGCGTCGGGTTCGTAATAACTACATCGGCCTTAGGCACATTGCGGATGGCATTTTGAGATAGAATTGCCTGCATTTGCTGCCTAATTCTTCCCTTAACCTGCGGATCGCCCTCCAATTCCTTGTATTCCTCTTTTATTTCCTGCTTTGTCATCTTCAGCGAATCGATAAATTGCTTGCGCTGGAAAAAATAATCGGGAATTGCAAGAATCAAAAGCAGTAAAGCAGCGGTTGCAAGCAGTTTTGCCGCGACCCCCGCAATAAAAAAGATCGCTTGCGGAAAGCTCACCGTCAGCAGCTCAATAAAATGGGGAAGGTTTACCCGTATCATTAAAAAGGCAACGAACACCAGCACCACAACCTTTGTCAACGACTTCGCAAAATTGAATAAACCTTCGGTAGAAAAGAGCGCCCGTTTAAAAAAACGTATAAAGTCGGGGACAATCTTGTTGAATTGAGGCTGAATAGGCTTGGTAGAAAATAAAAAACCGTTATTTTGAATAACATTGGCAATCACGCCTGCAATCATAGCGATAAGGGCAAGCGGAAGGGCAAGCTTTAAAAAATATTGCACAAATATACCGAACCACATACCGCTTCGGATATCCGCCTGTGTGCTCCGCAAAAAAAAGAAGCGCAGGATTTCCATACATTCTTCCAAAAAAAAGGATGAAAGGAAGATAAGCGCACCGGCGGGAAAAAGCATTACCAACGCCGCGTTGATATCCTGACTTTTTGCGACACGTCCTTCTTCACGGGCTTTGCGTATTTTATAGTCTGTTGGGTCTTCGGTACGCCCTTCGTCCTCTGCGGCAAACCACTGCAAGTCGATGAAAAAATTCCGCTCACTATATCCGCTTGCAGCTTCTATCACAAACTTCCGCATGCTAGATACCCCCGCCGACGCGGATAAGCAGGCTTTCAAAGGCCGCAAACCCGTTTTCCATAATCCGCACAAAGAAATTCGCCATAAACGGCAGCAACACGGTTAAAAGGAAAAAGGTGAGCAAAATGGTTATCGGGAAACCTTCCGATAAAAGGTTCATCTGCGGCGCGGCCTTTGACAACAGCCCCATCGAAACATGCACTAAAAAGAGCGTCCCCATAATCGGCATCGCAATCATCATTGCATTTAAAAAAAGGCCGCCGAGATTTGTTATCAGAAACGAGGAGAGCAACTCCCGTTTTTGCAGGAACATAAAGCAGTTGATCGACTGAAAACTGCGGAGCACGCCGCCTAAAAACAGCGTCTGGAATCCCTTAATCTGCAAAAAGATCAGCACGGCGATAAAGTTTAAGAACTGTCCCATCAGCGGGTTTTCAATTTGAGCAAGCGCATCATACACTTCCGATACGCCGAACCCCATCTGATACGAAAAAAATTGACCAGCCGTACTAAACGAGGCAAAGATGATACTGATAAAAAAACCGGTCAGTACGCCGAGCAGCGCCTCACCGACAACCAGCAGCGCATAGTCAAGATTAAATCCCTGTACATCCAGCGGGGAACCGTAAGCAATCGGCATAACTAAAAACCCGATTAATCCCGCCAACGAAATTTTCGCAATACGCGGCACAGCCCTTGTTGAAAGAAGCGGCGTCGTAGAAATTATAGCGAATATCCGTACACATACCAAAAAAAAGAGAGGAGCTTTAACAAGTAAAAAGGAGAAGGGATTAGGATCCATTATTCGCGCCGCCTACGAAGAAACTACCCTTGTACCAACTGAGGAATAATGTCGAAAAGGCGGACGGTATAATCGCGCAACACGCCGAACATCCAGCCGCCCAGCAATGCAAGCATACCCAGAATTGTCAATATCTTCGGCACAAAGGTGAGCGTCTGTTCCTGAATGGAGGTAGTCGCCTGAAAAATCGCCACGATTAAACCGACAACTAATGCAGCCAGCAAAACAGGAGCAGCTAATATAAACACCTGAAAAATACCCTCACGCAAGAGACTGACAATCATCCCGATACTCATCGTTTTTCCTCCCATAAAAAGTCAAGAAGAACGTATCAACTTTCAATTGACTTTTTACGCACGTTCGCAACGAAGTGAGAACGTGCAGATGATATACAAGTTTGCACTTAAGCAAACTTGGGTAAATAAAAGCCGTGCTATTTGTACGCCTTTTATTTACACTTCTCCTTTGTTTTATAAATGGGCATCTCTAAAAACTCGGTTAGATTTTTAGAGGCGCCGGACAATTTTACAGAAACGACTGAAAGAGCTGACCGGCCAATAAATTCCAACCGTCCACCAGTACAAATAAAATCAGCTTAAACGGCATAGAAATCTGTACCGGCGGCAGCATGATCATACCCATCGACATCAAGATACTCGCTACGACCATATCGATGATGATAAACGGCAGATAGAGAAAGATCCCAATCTGAAATGCGATGGTCAGCTCGTGCAGGATAAATGCAGGAATTAACACATGAGTAGGAACATCGGCAAGCGTATTAGGTTTGTCCATACGGGCAAGCGACATACAGAGTCTGATATGAGACGGGTCATGCGCCATCTGCTTATACATAAAAAGACGCAACGGTTTTTCCGCTTCGGTATAGGCGGTTTCGACATTGATTTGTCCGTCCGCCATCGGTTTAAACGATCTATTGTATATTTCCGTAAAGGTCGGCCACATGATAAAAATCGTTAAGAATAGCGCAATCCCGTTGAGTACCTGAGTAGGCGGCACCTGCTGCAGCGACAGCGCACGTTTAATAAAGTCGAGCGCAATACTGAGCCGTAAGAACGACGTCGTCAAAAGGAGAATGCTCGGTGCGAGGGTGATCAGCGTTATTAACAGGAGCAGCTGAATGGAAAACGCCACTTCCCGATTATTTTGAGGTTCACGGATATTCAGGTTGACAAAAGGAATACGGGTTGTCTCACGCGTTGCGTCTATTTCGGTGCGTCCGGTCTGCGATGTCGCGGTATTGCTCTGCGCGGACAGCGCTGCAGGGATACAAAACAGGCAGATGCAGGCAATACACAGTGCAAGTTTTTTCATCGGCCATCCCTCCATGCGCCGCCGACTTGGTCGGCGCGGGTATTGGGCACCATAGTGCTCATCCCCGCGTCGCCGGCTCCCATCCGGCTCTGCCCTGTACTGCCGGTTTCCGTCTCTTGCACAATTTCGCTTCCTTGCGGAGTTCCGTTTTCCTGCGCCGCGCCTGAGTTTTGCAGACGTCCCCGCTGCTTGGCTAAAAACGAATCGAAAGGATTTGCGTCGGATTCTTTTGGTTTTATCGCGGGAAAAAACGTATGGAGCAATGAGCTGAAGCTCTGCTTTGGGCCGGCCGTTTGCGCTGCATGCAGATTCATCGCATCGATCAGTTCTTTATCGGTGATTTCCGCAATCAGTGAAAGAGATGCATCCGATGCGCCGATCAAATAGGCTTTATCGATAAGGGTTACAATATACAGAGTTTTATTAGGTGCGAGCGGCAAATTGGCAACGTTTTTTAAAAAAGGATCATCGCCTGCAGTAAATTGTTTTGAACGCCGGATAAAATACAGTACACCGTAAATGAGCGCACACACGACCGCCAACGATATAATGAGCTGCAATAACAAAGAAAAAGTCGAACTTCTTGAAGCACGCGGCACAGGTACATCTTGCACCGGCAATGCCGATTCATCCGTCTGTAAAACAATCCCCGTTTCAGCAGGAACCGACTCAGAGACGGCAGAATTATTACCGCCTGATACAACGGCATCATCCGCAACCACACATACGGCGCTGCATATCAAAAAAAAAGAGAATACTATACTTTTATAAAAGCTGCTATACATTTCCCACCCCATGTGCGATACGGCCGCAATATGCAAAGCCGTACTCACAGATCCGCTATGAGCACCTCTAAAAACTCAGGTATAGTTTTTAGAGATTCCTCTATGTATCGGTGATTCGTTCCGCCGGCGATAAAATTTCGGTAACACGAACACCGAAATTTTCATCGATAACGACAACTTCTCCCTTTGCAATCGGTTTATGATTCACTAAGATGTCAACCGGCTCACCTGCAAGCTTATCCAATTCGATAATATGCCCCTCGCCCATGCTTAAAATCTCTTTAATCATCTTGCGGGTACGCCCGAGTTCGACGGTCATCTCCATGAACACGTCCATAATCAAGCCGATATTCCCTTGTTCGGCTTCAGTTACCCCGTTTAGAAGAGGAGAGAATTGCACAGATTGTACATTCGGATTCATACCGGGCATCACCATTCCGCCTTGAACCGGCGCTCCGCCCTGCATTTGCATTCCCATACCCATCGGCTGCTGCCCCATTTGCGGCATACCATTCATTCCGTTCATCGGCATATTCATTGCCCCCATTGTGCTTCCTTGCTCAGGAGCAGGCTGTGCCGGAATAGGCTGCACAGGTACTACCGGTGAAGCGCCTTCCGTCTTATTTAATTTATCGGCAATTTGCTCTGCCGTTTTCTTTGCGATAATCTCCCATAAATTAAAAGCCGTATCATCGATTGTAACCGAATATGTTAAAAGTGCAAAGTCCTCCGAAAGCCGTATCATTGCCTTAGGTGCATGATGAGCCTCGGCAGGCATATTGGTAACACCTTTAACATCTTGACCGTCAAATGCACTGATTTCTTTTCCGACATATTGCGCAATTGTTTCACTGATAACGGAAAGCGCCATATCATCAATCGTAACACTTTCTTCATTATTTACGAGACTTACCAGCTTTTCCGCAAATTCGGGAGCAAGCACAAATAAGTGATCGCCTGTCAGCGATCCGTCAAAATCAATCGTAACGGCAACTGCCATATCCGGCACTTTCTGTAAAAAAGCTTCACGGTTGCTCGGTTCGATAACGGGATTAGCTATGGAAACGGTTTTACCCGTCATCGAATCCAGATTAGCAGCGAGTGCGGAAACATTCCCGTCAAAAAATTTCTGTAATGCTTCTTGATGCGCCGGTGTAAACGCTCCTTCTGCCGGTGCGCTGTCGGAACCGCCCATCCCCGACAACAAGGCATCTATTTCGTTCTGAGAAATGGACCCATCACTCATATAACTCCTCCTGATCAGCACTTAGCTCTTCAAATTCATCCTGATTGATATCCTCAATCTTTTCCAATATCTGTACGGCAACCTTCTTTCCAACAACGCCGGGTTGACACCAAAACTTCTTTCTGCTGCCGACACTCAGCGTAAACGGCTGGCCAACCCTTGTGTCGGTAAGCCGCACCACATCACCTGCACGGAGATTCAACACATCCCGTACCGGAAGCTTTAATGAACCTACTTCTGCAACGACATCCATATCTACCGTAGACAGCTTTTCTTTCAGTACGCCCATATACTGAGTCGTCGAACTTCTGCGTACCGACGAGAACCAAAACTGACTGGACAGCTTTGAAATAATCGGCTCTATCGTGATGTACGGAATACAGAAGTTCATCATTCCTTCTTCTTCGCCGACCTTTGTTTCAAGCGTAACCAAAACAACCATCTCGGAAGGCGGTACGATCTGAGCAAACTGCGGGTTTGTTTCAATCTGCCCCAAACGAGGCCGTAAGTCAATAACCTGCGTCCATGCCTCGCGCATATTTGCCAAGATACGCACGATAACTCCTTCCATAACGGAGGCTTCGATGTCGGTCAATTCCCGCTGTACCATTGTGCCCTGTCCCGTACCGCCGAAAAGACGGTCGATGATCGAAAAGGTAACGGAAGGATCTATTTCCAAAACGGCATTTCCTTTCAGCGGATCCATGTTAATTACAGCCAGCGTAGTCGGCGTAGGGATTGAACGGATAAACTCTTCATACGTCAGCTGATCGACGGAGGCGACATGTACATGAGCCATACTCCGCAGCTGAGCTGAAAGAGCGGTAGTAGTCAAACGCGCAAAGGTTTCGTGCATAATTGAAACGGTACGCATCTGCTCCTTGGAGAATTTATCCGGACGCTTAAAATCGTAAATCTTGATTTTGCGCGTATCGTTAACCGGTCTAAACTCCTCCGTCTCGGTATCCCCTGAGCTGATTGCAGTGAGAAGCTGGTCTATTTCGTCCTGCGATAATACTTCAGTCATACAATCCCTATTGTTCTATAATATCATATTGAGTAAAAGCAACGGCTTTTACCTTCGACTTTGATAGTATATTGTCATTGATTTGATTGCGTATTTCGATTTTAATCTTCTCTTCCTGTTTCAATTCCGCAATCGTCTTACTTTGAAAATAACCGCGAAGAAAATCCTTCAACTCAACCAACCGTGCCGTCAGTTCCTGCGAAGTTGTCTTGTCGTTTTGCGGATACCCGAGTTCGACGTTGACGATAACGGTTCCCGGTACGACATCACAGGTAAATGCTTTTACGGCCCCGATTGCGGAATAGTACTGAAGCACTTCACGCGAATCGCGATACTCCTCGGCAATAGGATACTCGGACTGCGATCGCCCCCGCTTTGACATCAGATTAACCGTAATAACTACGACCGTTACAATAAAAATCAACGCAGCCAGCGCTAAGGCAATGTATTTCAGAAGCATCGGAATAAAGCCCGTTTTTTTAGCTTTTACCGGATTCTCGACACCGATGTTGTCCTCCATTCCCTGATCATCAGTCAAATTTGCATGCTCGTCAGCCATTATGGTTACTCCTCTCTCTTCTAGTAAATCTTTCAGAACACACTAAAAATGTGCATCATCCAAAATGATAATATCAACCCGCCTATTATAGGCACGCCCTTCTGCAGTCTCATTGGAATAAACAGGACGAGTATCTGCATAGCCGGCGATGGAAAATTTATCTTCCTGCGCGCCGAAATCGGTTAAATTATGCAATACGTTGATTGCACGGGCAGCCGATAATTCCCAGTTGCTTTTCCACTCTCGGGAAAGCGCATCGCTTGAATCGGTGTGCCCTTCGATACGGAAGCGGCGAGCCGCTAATTCTTTATCGGATAAAAACTGCGCAATCCTCAATAATGTTTCGCGGCTTTCTTCAATATTCAATTCCGCACTGTTCCGCGCAAAAAAGGAATCTGCCGCAAGGGAAATAACGATACCCCGTTCGTCGCTGGTAACGGCGATCTTATTGGTCTTTATTTCAGGTGCAAAAATCGACACTGCTTTTTTTAAAGTAGTGCCGAGCATTCTTCCTCTTTCCATTGCAGGCATGGAGCTTATCGTATTGCCGAGATCGGCAAGTTTTCCTGCTGCCAAAGAGATGGAACCGCCGGTAGGATCGCCGCTGATAGAGGCCGATAAGGCCTGCAAACGGGTAATATCGACTTCGGTCGGTTCATACAACATGACGAAGAAACAGAGCATCAGTGTAACCATATCACCGTACGTTGTCAGCCATCCGCTGCCGGCCGCACTCGCACCTTTCTTTTTCCGTGCCATCGGTTAATCCTTTACCAGCTCGGCTTCCAAAACCTTGCGGTCTTTAGGATCAAGATACGTCAGCAAGCGCTGCGCAAGGATACGCGGGTGATCGCCCGATTGAATACCGAGTATGCCCTCAATAATCATCTCTTTTGACCGTACCTCCAGATTATTCTGATAGGCAAGCTTAGAGGCTATCGGAATAAGCAGCCAGTTTGCCATCATAGAACCGTAGAACGTCGTAACC
>CAJPTT010000007.1 GCA_905373565.1 uncultured Treponema sp.
GTATTATACACAATTCATCCATTCTGTCAATCACCTCACCTAAATAAAGAATAGTTTTTTACGCCGGTTTACCGTAAATACCGGTCAAAATCGATATTTTTTTAGCTAACTCGATAGCATTCTTATAAAGATAGTTAATTATATCACGGAAAAGCGTAACCCGCAAGAAAAATATTGTCTAATTAACCTTAAATTTACTTACCTCATCTGCCAACGCTTCAATACTCTGTTTATTCTTTTGCGTGATCTCGTTTATTTCTTGCACGGCCTTGTTGATCTGCACGGCGCCGGAAGCCATCTCGTTCATGCTATCGGTGATGATGCGGGTAAGGTTATCAAGCTTATGCATTTCAGCTGCGACACCCTCTCCGCCTTTCAGCATTTCTTCGGAACCGGCCTGTACTTCCAGCGTCACTGTGTTGATAGTCTTAATCGCATTCAATACTTCCTTGCTGCCGTGCTCTTGTTTGCTCATGGCTTTGGTAAGCAGGGCGCTCATTTCTTTTACTTGTTCTGCAAGGGCAAAAATGGTGTTGAATTTTTCTTCTACCGTTTTGGAGGAGTTGGAGAGAGTTTCAATTTCTCCCGATAAAGCTTTAAGCGTTGTGGTAATGGTTTTTCCTTGTGTAGAGGATTCTTCTGCAAGTTTACGAATTTCGTCTGCGACAACCGCAAAGCCCTTTCCGGCTTCCCCTGCATGAGCCGCCTCAATTGCCGCATTCATTGCAAGCAGGTTTGTTTGTGAAGCAATATGCTGAATAACACCGGAGGCTTCTATCAGCGAACCTGATTCTTCGGTTATCTTTTGAGTAACGCTGTTCGAGGTAACAAGGGTATTTTTGCCGTCGTTTGTAGCAGAAGTGAGCTCTTGAATGGCGTTGTCGGTTTTACCGAGTGTCTGTCCGATAGAAGCGATATTCGCAACCATTTCTTCTACGGAAGATGAAGACTGCACAACACTTGCCGCCTGTGTTTCAATACTGCTATTGAGCTGTCTAATAGTACGAACAATTTCTTCGACGGTTACCGCCGTTTCGCTAACGCTTGCTGCTTGGGTTATTGCTTGATGTTTAACACCGTCAATATTTGCATTGATTTGGTACATGGCGCTTGCCGTTTCGGTCATATTGGCGGCAAGTTCACTTCCCGTTTCTTCCATTATGCGTGCATTGGTATCGATATGTTTAATAGCCAACTCGATTTTTTCTATTGTTCGGTTAAAATAGACGGACATATCGGTAATTTCGTCATTACCGGTAACCGGCAGGCGGACGGTAAGGTCTCCTTCACCGTCCGCAATGTTTTTAAGGGCTGCAACCGCCGATTTCAGCGGCCGAACAATACGACTTCCCCAAAAGAATGCCACCATTAAAAAGAACAGCGCCGATACGGTACCGAATATTGCAATCATTTTGAGCATGGCAGAATATTCGGCGGCGACTTCCGTTTGTTCGACAAAGCCGAGTACCTTCCATTTCAGCCGTTCAATGGTGTATACGTATGCAAACCATTTTTTGCCATCCAGTTCAACCTCGATAGGTTCAAATTCCGATGCATTCGGCAACTGTAGAAAATCGGGGATATTCACTTCGTTCATTTTCTTAAAGTTAAAATCGGGGTGTACAGGATCGGCAAGAATAGTACCGTCCGCTTGCACCAGCATAAAATGACCGCCTTTACCGAGAGTCGACCGTGCAATCATATCGGTAAGCGTATCAAGCGAGAACTCAATGCTGACTGCCCCGATAAAAGTATCGGCAGGAGAATGAACGCTTTTTGAAATAGCAACCGAGCTGCATCCCATTGTTGACTGAAACGCATTTAACACGGCAAGAGCGCCTTGCTGTTTTACGGCCGCATCGTACCACATCCGTGTGCGCGGATCGAATCCTGCAGGTTGGTCTCCATCGAAATTTGAAGTAAATCCGCCCCATTTTGTACCCATATATACTTCAATATAATCGGGGAAACTTGCTTTCACATCTTTAAAAAGCCGACGTATTTTCGTATCGATGGGACTGCGTTCAACGGAAGTCATCTTCACTGCTTGCGTTGTCGCAACATGCGAATACATCGACTCATCAGCATTGCGCACATCATCTTGCGACGCAAGCATTTCGACAACATACCCTGTTTGGGTAAAAAGTTCGGAAACGGCAGCGCCGATTTTAATAAGACCTTCAGCAGCGAGCCTATTAAAATACATAGTACTTACCCGTTTTAAATGCAAACCGCTAAAAACCGATGCAAGGATAAGTTGCGTTACGATAACGACGGCAAATGCAATTAATATTTGCAGCCTGATGGAAAACTTTTTTTTCATATATTTCTGATCCTTTTATTCGTGCGTTTAATACCCCGACGCTTGCCCGACGCTTGCGTCGGGGTATGTTGATTTTTCTTTTTAGACCTTAAACTTACCTACCTCAATTGCCAAACTCTCAATACTCCGTTTATTCTTCTGCGTAATTTCGCTCACTTCCTGCACGGCATTGTTGATCTGTATGGCTCCGGATGCCATTTCGTTCATACTTTCGGTGATGATACGAGTCAAATTATCCAGTTTTTGCATCTCTTCTGCAACTCCTTCTCCTCCTTTGAGCATTTCTTCGGAACCGGCCTGCACTTCCGTTGTTACCGTGTTGATGCTCTTGATAGCAGTCAGCACTTCCTTACTGCCATTCTCTTGCTCTCGCATCGCTTCGGTCAAACGAGCGCTCATTTCTTTTACTTGCTCGGCAAGATTAAAGATTACGTTGAACTTTTCTTCGACGGTTTTGGACGAAGACGAGAGCGTTTCAATTTCTCCCGATAAGGTTTTCAGCGTTGTAGTGATGGTTTTTCCTTGCGTAGAAGATTCTTCGGCAAGTTTACGGATTTCGTCCGCTACGACGGCAAAGCCTTTACCCGCTTCCCCTGCATGGGCAGCTTCGATTGCCGCATTCATTGCGAGCAAGTTTGTCTGCGATGCAATATGCTGAATAACGCTTGACGCTTCCATGAGTGAACCTGATTCTTCGGCAATCTTTTGCGTTACTGTATTTGCGGTTACCAGCGTTGCTTTGCCGTCGCCGGTTGCCGTAGTGAGGTTTTTTATTACCTCATCGGTTTTGCCGAGTGTTTGTCCGATGGAGGCGATATTCGCAACCATTTCTTCTACGGAAGAAGATGATTGTGCAACACTTGCCGCCTGTGTTTCAATACTGTTATTGAGCTGCTTAATCGTGCGGACAATTTCCTCGACGGTTGCCGCTGTTTCGGTAACGCTCGCCGCTTGAGTCATTGCTTGCTGTTTTACCCCGTCGATATTGGCGCTGATCTCATTTACGGCGCTTGCCGTTTCGGTCATATTGGAAGCAAGTTCATTGCCGATTTCTTCCATTGCATCACTGTTGACACCAACCTGCCGGATAGAAGTTCCGATTTTTTCGATTGTTTCGTTAAAGTATTCGGATAAATCCGTTATTTCATCATTCCCGTGCACCGGCAGGCGTACCGTTAAATCCCCCTCGCCTTGCGCGATATTCCGCAGAGCGGAAGCTACCTTTCGAATCGGTTTTACTATTACACGAGCAACAATATATACGGTGATAAACGCAATCAGTAAAATTGCGAATTCGAGACCAATCATCGAGAAGCGTAACGAATTTACCGTTCCCATAAATTCTTCTTTCGGGGCGTTTATGACAATCGTCCAATCCGTTGTCTTCATCGTAGCGTAAGATGCAATTTTATGTATTCCTTTATAGGTATAAAAGCTGATGGAAGGATCATCTATCTCTACTGCCATCTTTTCGAAGGCGGCAAGAGAAGCAAGGCTCTTATCGGTCGATGCCATCTTTATTACATTCTCCATAGCCTTTACTCTGGCAAAGTCTTTTGCAGCAATAGTAGTTCCCGTAAGACCGAGAATATAGCAATACCCTGATTCTCCTACAACAATATCTTCTATATCATGCGAAAGCGCTGACGCTTCGACCGTTGCCTGTAAAACACCAATGATAGTGTGATTATCATCATAAATAGGAACGGCAAATACGACAACAAAAGCACCATCCAATCGGGAAACGAGCGGTTCGGCAACAAAATTTTTTCCTTTGGCGGCGGCTATGAAAAAATCTCTGTCGGAAACATCCAGCGTTTGTCCGCGTTCCGTATATCGTGTTCCTTTCATATCGCATAAATCCATTTTGTGAATTCTAGCATTGAACGCCGCTTCTTTTTTTAAGTATGCTGTTTTTTCCTTATAGGAGGCGGTAGAATCGCGCAGAATCGGAGCACGGGCAATACCTTCAAAAAATTGAAAAAAAGCCGTAACTCTGGCATCGATAAGTTCCGCCGTATAAGTTGCCTTATCGATAAGATGTGTTTCAACTTTTTCGGTTACGGCTTTGCGCGCAGTTCTGACAGCAAGAACAATCTCAATGGTTGACGCAGCGGCAATCAATAGACCGAAGATAATAATAAGTTTGTAACGAATTGAAAACCGTTTTTTCATTATATATCTCCTTTATAATGCATAATTCATAATTAAGAATTAAGAATTCATAATTAAGAATTTTGTTGTATGTGTTGATTATTAAGTGGCATGGAGGACTTCTATTCTCAATTATGAATTTACCGTAAATATCGGTCAAAATCGGTATTTTTTTCAGCTAACCCGATAGCATTCTTATAAAGATAGTTAATTATATCACGGAAAAACGCAACCCGCAAGAAAAATATTAACCACAGTGGAAAAGTTTTAAAATAAACACATTAGAAGTTTATCATAAGGGCATCTCTAAAAACTCAGGTATAGCTTTCAACCACTTCCCTTTTCCAGTCTCTTATCGTTCGTTTTTCTTCATCAAATCCCGCACCGATAAGCACAACTTTCTTTCCGTCTGTTTTGTACTGTTCTGCATAGCCGTTCGTTTTTATCTGCATAAGAGCATCCTCTGCACTGCCATTGCCGGAAAGTTTAAACTCAAAGATATAAACAGAATCAGCCGTAGTAACCACGGCATCAGCTCTTCCCGTTCCGCAGTGTACTTCCGTCTGTACAAATTGTCCCATCAGTGCAAAGACGAGATACACTGCTGTCTGATAGTTTTGTTCTCGCAGTTTCAAGTTCTTCTCGGTGAAGTTGTCATACGGAATACCGGAAATGATCGACTTGAGCCGCTCCATAAAGCCCTCTACATTCCCCCCGCGAATATCTTTCACAAAGTGCCATACCGATTTTCCGGTCTCCACAAACGGCAGACCTGAATACGCAGGCAGCAGATTCTTCAAAAAGCCGTATCGGACTTCATCATTCGGAAAGCCTAACCGATACATCTGTGCTTCTGGGATGTATGTCTTGATCGTTAAATACCCCGCTTGAAACAGAATCGGCAACGCATCTTGAGCAACAGCCCGATAGGTTTGCAAGCCGTCTTCATCAAGTTCAACCTTACCATCAAGGTTGGGGATGTAATAGTGCGCCTCTTTTAAGAAGTTGACTAAAAAGGTTGGCGTTCCGGTGCTGAACCAATAGCTTTTGATTTCCTTTTTTACTAAAGCGCTCAAGACACTGTAGGGATTATACATACCTTTCCCTGCCTGATGGAACAGATAGCCGTCGTACCATTGCTTGAGCTCGGCAAGAGCTTGTTGATAAGTTAAGTCCTGCCGTGTCGCAAGTATTTGTATCTCAGACTGAAAATTTGCTTCCAGCTCTTCTTGAGTAATGCCGCAGATGCCGGCATAATCTTCTTCCATCGATATATCCCGAAGGTTGTTGAGGTCGCTAAAAATACTGATCTTACTGAACTTTGTAACGCCGGTGAGAAAGGCAAAGCGGATATATTGGTCACAGGTTTTAATGACGGAATAAAACGCTTTGAGCATATTGCGATATTGTTCATTTAATGCTTCATTTACACCCATGGTTTGCAGCAAGGGTTTATCGTACTCGTCTACGAGGATGGCTACTTGCTTACCGGTTTGCTCGTATGCCCGCGCTAAAAGTCCTTCAAATCGCTTTGCGGGTGTTTCTTCAATATCTTTTTTTCCGTATATTTCTTCAAGCCGAGATAAAAAGATATTCAGAGTTTCTGTTAAGGCTTCTATACAATTATAGTTTCCCGTATTAAAATCCAGATACATCACCGGATATACTTCCCACGCTGCTCTGTTTTCTTGTACGGCTTGCTCTTCTTCTGCTTTTTCGAGATACAAGCCTTTGAACAGTTCTTTTTGCCCAAGAAAGTATGCTGCTAATGTCGAAAGAAAGAGGCTTTTTCCAAACCTTCGCGGACGGCTTAAAAAATAAACCTTACCGTTATTTACTAACTGAAAAAGATATTCCGTTTTATCAACATAGAGGAATCTTTTTTCCCGCAAGTCCTTAAAACTCTGTATGCCGATCGGCAATTTCCGTGGAACGTTCATACGGGAAGTATAACAGGATTCTTTCAGTCTGGCAATTTCAATGAAAACTGTGAAGTATGTAGGAGCTGTTAAAGTTTTTCTGGCGAAAAATTTGCGGCTGTTTATCTTACCTCTTTAAAAGCGGCGCCTGCCGCATTCATATCCTCGATAAATCGAGGGTAGGATATTCTTACACAATCAAAATCTTCTATACAAGAGGTTTCGGAAAAATTTTCGGTATTTTCTCTCGTTGTATCCGATTGTTCTCCGCTGTGGTAACGTGCGGCAATTCCGCAGGCTGCAACGGCGAGCATCATCGCGATGCGATGGTCGCCGCGGCTCCGTACCCGTGCGGGATGGAGTTTCTGTCCGCCGCTGCCGTTTACAGCGCTGCTGTTTCCACCGCTGCCGCCGATGCGGAGAAAATCTTCCCCTTGGGTGATATCCGCTCCGAATTTTGCGAGTTCTTCCGCTGAGGCAGCAAGCCGGTCGCATTCTTTAAAGCGGCACACACCGACGTTGAGCAGCAGTGTTTCTCCCGTACAAAACACGGCTGCAGCGGCAAGGATGGGAACCGCATCGGGGATATCCGCACAGTCGAAGCGTCCGCCTTTTAGTGTGCCGGATATGGGAAACACCGAAACCGTGCGGCGCTCCGTATCGCAGCGGATGTCCGCTCCCATCGCTTTAAGGATTGAAAGCGCCTGCGAATCCCCCTGCGTGTCTGCGGGGTCGAGGTTGGTCAGCGTAAGCGCCGCATTGCAGATAACGGCTGCTGTCAGGGGAAAGAGGGCGGACGACCAATCGCCCGGTATCATTTGCGTAAAGGCACGATAGCTCTGTCCGCCTGCAACCTCAAAACAGCAATCGCCGCGGTTCAGCACCTCGATACCGGCAATACGCAGCCAAGCGCAGGTCATCCTGAGATACGGACGTTCTCCGGCCTTGTTAAAGGTAATGCGGCTCATTCCGTTTAAAAGCGGCGCGGCAAGAAGGAGTCCCGTTACGGGCTGGGAAAAGGGGCCGTCGAGTTGATATGCTCCGGCGGGCAGCGGGCCGCAAAAACGGAGCGGCGGGACTTCCATGCTGCTTGTACCGTTTTTAATACTTGCTGCCGAATATGGGATGCCCGCTTGCCGGTATACCGAAAGGAGCGGTTCTACAGGGCGGCTCCTAAGGGATTCATCTCCGGTGAGACACACCGGTGCATCGGTTGCGGCAAGGATCATACCTAAAAAGTAGAGGAGGGAACCCGAGTTGCCGAGGTCGAGAATGCGTTCCGTTGCACCGCGCTCTGCGGAGGCGAGGAGACCGCCGGCTGGCGGCGTAACTTTGAGTACAAGCGGATTATTCGATACTTCCGTAATGGTAACGCCGAGCTGCCGCAGTACCTGTACGGCGCTTTCCATGTCCCCGCTGATAAGGGGCGCGGTAATAAATGAAGTATCGTCCGCTAAAGAGGCGCAGATGAGGGCGCGGAGCGTATGGCTTTTGGAAGAAGGCGCCGTCATCGTTCCGCAAAAAGACGGCGTACTTACTTCGAGATTCATAACTGTCGGTTTATTCTGCTAGCCGGATGTTTTTTTTGTTCGGGGCTTTTTTACCGCCGCTTTTTCGATTTTTGTATCGGCCTTTCCTTCTGCAGCAGGCTCAGTCGCTGTCGTTCTTTTTTTGCTTACAGCGGACTTGGCTCTTGGAGGAGCCTTTGTTTCTGCAGCAGACTTAGCAGATGCAGCTTTTTTTGTCTTGGTACCGGTAGCGGGTTTTGTCGTGTCCGCTCCTTCTTCGCCTGCAGCAGATTTGGCGCTTGCCCTTTTTTTTGTCTTGGTACTGCTAACAGGTTCCTCTGCATCCGCAGCGGATTTGGCAGCTCTGTTTGTTTTTTTTGCCGAAGCTGCCTTCTTGGGCTTTTGTTCAGCTTCTTGCTCTGCGGCGGGCTGAGCCATTGCGCCGGTATCCTGCACGAGGGCTTGTTCAAGCGCATCGACACGTTCCGACGTTTCGTACTGTTTAAGCTGTACAACCTGTGCTTGCGCCTGCTCGAACCGTTTTGTGTTGCGGTACACACAGGCAAGGTCGTAGTGCAGGTCGGAACTGTCGGCAAAGGATTCGAGTCCTGTCCGCAATGTTACCTCTGCACGGGCATAGTCGCCTTTTTGCACGGATATGGATGCAATCAGCTGATATATCCGGACGGACGGCTGAATATCGAGCGCCTTAACCAAACCGTCATCGGCCTCGTTGAGGAGGAAGAGCGCATAGTCGTTTTCAGCCTTATCGGTGAGAAGCTCAGGATTTTTCGGATCGAGTTTTATCGCTTTATAATACCACTGCTGCGCTTCTTCGCGGGAATCATCGTCGGCAAATGCATTCGCAAGGGCGTGGAACGCTGCCGCCCGATTTCGCTCCACGGCAAGGTCGGCGGTTCCGTTTTCAATATCGAAGAGGGGCAGGCACTTTGCAAGTTGTCCCTTTCTGCGTTGTACTTCAAGGTAGTTTACCAACAGGGATACTTCATCGGGCAGCAGTCTGCGCGCTTCCGCAACTGCCGCTTCCGCCTGTTCAATATCGTTTTCGCTCAATGCTGCTAATGCACGTAAATTATGCACCCAACCGTTGTGCGGATCGGTAGCGAGCGCTTGTTCCAATACCGGTTGATATTTTCCGTTACTTAAATAGAGCGCTTCCGCTAATCGGAACTGATATAATCCGTACTCCGGTTCAAGGTCACACGCTTTTTTAAATGCTTTGACCGCTCCTTTGGGCTCATCGGTTTTGAGCAAAAGTCCGTACAGGTACCAGTCAGCGGAATCTTCCGAACCCTTTTTGCACGCCGTTTTTAATTTGAGCAAGGCATCATCGTATCTGCCCACTGCGTAAGCATATTTTCCGGCAATCGAAAGCGTTCGGGGCTCATTCGGCGCTATACGTTCCAATATCGTAATAACTTCCGCAAGGTCATCGTAGGCTTCCTGCTGTAAAAACGCGCGCGCAGCCTGCATATATGCATCTACCGCTTCCGGCTTTTTTCCGCAATCGTAGAGTTCATTCGCCTGATGGAAGGCAAAAAGTCCCTGATCGGGGCTGCTCGTAAACGCTCGCCGGTATGATTCCGCGGCTTCTTCGTGTTTTCCCAGCGCATGGAATAAATGTCCTTCAAGGTTTGAGAGGAATGAGGATTGCGCCATCATCGGATTCGGAACCTTTTTCAATAAGCGCTGTAAATCCTCGTATCGTTCAGCCCGATAGTAAATGCCGCCGAGTTCTGCAAAGGCTTCCTCGTTGGAGGGATTCGCGTCCAAGACCGATTGAAATTCCCGCTCGGCTTCGTCAAGCATCCGTTGCGCAAAATAAATGCGGCCTGCCAGTATCCGATCCGCTTCTTCCGGTTCCTTTAACCGCGCTGCAGCCCGGAGCTGGAGCAGGGCAGGAACATACCGCCCCATCGCATAGAGCGTTTTTGCAAGGCTGATGCGGGCATCCGGCGGCACCGCGGAAAATTCGTTTGCTTCCGTGTATGCTGTTTCTACCGTCATCGGGATGGAGTTTAACGAAAAGCGGGAAAGCTGCGCGGTAACCTGCGGGTAGCTTTCCCAGTTTTGAATTGCAAAGGCAATTTTTCCCGCTGCCTGAATGGTATCATCCTCGCAGCAGGCAACCCAATGGCCGTTTATCAAAATGGTGATAGTCGTATTATTCGCGATCAGTTTGATTGAGTATGCGCCTTGTATATCCGTCTCTTCTTTATGATCTGAATCAGGATGATCTGAACCATGATGATCGATATCGGAATGAGCGGAACCGGGAATTTTTACCCAGCCTAGGAGGGGCATCGGAGTGCTGTTGACGACCGCATCGAGCCGTACCCATCCCGCATCGGAGATCATCAGTGCGTAAAAGGTACTCTGGCTGATATAACGGAACAGGATTCCGGCAGCGAATCCTCCCGCCTTATCGGTTGGCGTATCCGACCCGTCCGGCTTTTTTGCGGGTTCCGGCAAACGGATATCCGCTTCGATAATCATATCCTTGTAGCGGAATACCGGATTTACCGTCCACGCATAGAGATGCTTCCGCTGCGCTTCGAGCGTGATTCCGCCCGTATTGTTTCCGGCAGGCTCAGGCGGCGTAAAAGCTGCCGTATATCCGTCACCCGTTTCGGCAGCAAATCGACAGTTTTCAGGCTTAGAAAAATCGGCCTGCCACTGTTCTTCAACAATTTCTTCGTAATCAATCGGAATTTCTTCTTTAGGATTCCGCAGATTTTTAATCTTACTTTTAAAATAATCGATGTAAAGTTTGAACATCCCCATACGGTAAAAATAGCGAAAAAAAGAAAAAAAGTCTATCGAATCAACATAGGGGCTGTCCAAAACTGATTTACAGTCCGCGTTAGCGGATATGATAATTGCTTCCTTACAGAACAAGTCGGCAGGCTTGCAGTTTTTAGAGATTCTCTACTGTATAAAGACTTTTGCGGCGTATGTAGGAGATGGCAAGCGCTTTAATAATGGAAACGAAGCGGCAAATTATGTAGGGCCGGTGCCGCGCAGATGCGCCGTATATAACCTTACCGTAAGCCTTTTGAAAATAGACGCCACAGATGCTAGGAGCCTAGCCGAAATAAAGCGGAGACGTATCGGGTATACGTTGAGCATTTATTTCGGCGTAGCGACAACGCAGATGTGCCGTATATTTTCAAAAGTATTATTGGCCTTGATATTCTTCGACCATATCACTCAAATGCTCAAGCTCAACTCCCGCCTGTTTGAACATTTCGATTGAGTCGGCGCTGTCGTGGTATCGTTTTTCGGCGATCACCCGTTTTATACCGCAGTTGATAATCAGCATTGCACAGGTTCGGCACGGGGTCATTTTGCAGTAGAGTGTCGCGCCGTCAATACTGATGCCTCGCTTTGCGGCTTGGCAAATAGCGTTTTGCTCTGCATGAACGGTACGGACGCAGTGTTGACTGACGGAACCGTCTTCATGCTGCACCTTTTTAAACTGATGCCCTACATCGTCGCAGTGAGGTAATCCGCGCGGGGCGCCGACATAGCCGGTAACCAAGAGTTGATTATCCCGCGCAATGACGCAGCCGGATCTGCCGCGGTCGCAGGTCGCACGTTTTGCAATTGCACGGCACACTTCCATAAAATATTCGTCCCATGTCGGGCGAACGTACGGTTCTTCACTCATGTTTCCCCCTGATGTGTGGTTGTGTACGGCCTAGGGCTCTTGATAAAATACCGCTGAGGTATCCAAAAAATCTAACAAGGCTTTTAGAGATATGCTGTTACAACCACGGATTGACACCTTCCCCCTGTATTGTGCCGTCCTGTTCCGTTTTTTCGGATTCAGTGTTTGCGGGTTCCGATTCTACAGGCGGGAAAGACGGCAGCGGGGTTCCTTCATCGATAGTTTCCAAATGCGTTTGAGGAATTGGCGGCTGCTGTGTGCTATCGGTTTCCTGTGTCCCGGAAGTTTGGTCGGACTGCGGTACTGTGTTCGGTGTATTTTGTTGTCCCTGCTGCGGGATAAAATCTTGACCCGACTGTTGCGGAGTAAGCATCGGAGACTGTTCTATAGAAGAATTATCCTCACCTGAGCTCAAGGACGGATCGGCTTCAAGAATGTTGTCGAAACCGGACGGGGCAATAGGCTCATCGGTTATAAACGGATCGTCCGTATAGGATGTATTTTCCGTCCGTCTCCGTTTACTCGGTTCGGGATCTTCAAAGATACGCGGATCAAGGAGTACATCCGTTTTAATAATATCAACCGGCGTTTGTCCGGTACTGTAGTTACTCTTGCGTAAACGATCCTTTGCAATTTCCAGCAGTACATTGTTCGCTTCGTGATAGGTACAGGCTTTCGTCGGCTGCGTACCGGATAAAAAATACAGCGCAATCGTTCCCTCATTGCAATAAGGTGTTTGCAGCATTCCCGATTTTGAACAAACTGATATATACGTTAAGCCTGTTTCAGGGCGGATAAAATCTTTATACGGCATATCTTCATGGATGGCTCTCATAAAATTTGCCCATGGCGGCCCCGCGAGCGTTGCTCCCGTATTGTCGAGTCCGAGCGACTGTCCTCCCTTATCGTACCCGAACCAAACGGCGGCGGTATAGTACGGAGAAAAACCGATCGTCCATGCGTCCGACCAGTTTTGTGTAGTACCGGTTTTACCGGCCATCGGCATGGAAAAATACTTACCGTTTTTTTTATTCTTGAAACGAAACTTCGAGCCGCTGCCTGAAGCATTCGCGAGTGTTCCGGCGGTAATTGTTTTCTGTAGTACCGAGGTCATAAGATAGGCATTTTGAGGACTGATAACCTGCATTGCATTTCCCCGTCGCCGCTGATCCAGCCGTAAATCCCGTTCGGGATCCATTACGATTGTACCGTTACGGTTTTCGACGGTACGGATGGCAATGGGGTCAACCCGTCGTCCCTGATTTGCGAAGATAGCAAAAGCCTTTGCCATCTGGACGGGCGCGACGCTGATAACACCGAGCGCAAGCGGATAGAGCCGCGGGAACGTGCGGTCTATTTCATCTTGGTCGGTAATGCCGAGCAACGCTGCGGATCGGGTAATCGCGGCATCGAAACCTATTGTATCGAGTACCTTAATTGCAGGAATGTTTAAAGACCGTGCCAGCGCCCGCCATGCGAGGACTGTTCCCTGCCAGTGTCCTGCATAGTTGTTCGGAATATAAGGAACGCCGCTTTGATTTTGAAATACTTGTGGGGTATCTTCCAAAACTGTTGCCGGTGTAATCAATTTGGTGTCAAAAGCTGCGGAATAGAGGAGCGGCTTAAAGGAGCTCCCCGGCTGAACACGTCCTTGCGTTGCTCGTATCATCTGATTCGATTCATCGAATTTACTTCCGCCGACGAGCGCCGTAATATAGCCCGTATTATTTTCCAAACAGATGAGCGTCCCCTCAACGGTTTTTCTTGCGAGCTCATCCTGCACCTTTGCGGTACTCTTTGTGCCGGTAATTTTGAGGTTGTTTAAACCGAAAAGCATCGCCGCCATATCCACAATGGGGTTTAAATCGCTGCGGTAATAGGAAAGAGTCTTTGCCTGTACCCGTTCGGAATCTATATGAAGCGCCGGAATATTAAAGGCGAGCGAAACAAGCGCAGTGATATTGCTATACAGTTCGCTCTGTGCAAAGCGATGCGAGCGCGTATTTTTTACCCGGGTGTTTGCAATGCGGATATAGTCGCCCATCTCTTTTTCGGCAGCGGCCTGATGACGTAAGTCGCAGGTGGTGTGTACGATATAGCCGTCGGAATAAAAATCCATCGTGCCGTACATCATTGTTTCAAGCTGACGGCGTACATATTCGGAAAACCAGCGGGCTTTATCTTCACGATTAAACCACGCGGATGAATTGGTACGGGTATAATCGAAATGCGCCCAATACTCATCGTAGGATTCGTCTCGCTCCTCTTGAGTGAGATACCCAAGCCGTACCATTTCGTCAAGGACATAGCTCTGCCGTTCCTGTACCCGATTCGGATATTCAAAAGGATTATAATAGGCAGGGTTTGACAGCTGAATAACCAGTATCGCCGCTTCCGCAGGGGTAATTTCCGCGACTGAATGTCCGAAATAAAAACGGCAGGCAGCGCTGACACCGTACGTTCCTCCGCCGAAATATACTTTGTTCAGATAAAGCTCAAGGATTTCATCTTTTGAATACCGACGCTCCATTTGAACCGCCCACCACAGTTCTTTTACCTTTCGTGAAATGCTCATGTCGGTGCGGTCGCAGTACAAAAGCCCCGCTATTTGCTGGGTGATGGTACTTCCGCCTCCGAGCGTTTTGTGAGTCAGCTTTCCGACAACGGCACGAAAAATAGCTTTCATCGTAAAGCCGCGGTGCTCATAAAAACTACGATCTTCGCGGACAAGCAATGCATTGATCAATGCCGATGGTATCTGCTCGAATTTAATAATCTCCCGTTTTTCATTGGAAGAAAATTCGGTAATCAAATCTCCTCGTATATCGAGGATTCGAGTCGGCAAATCGGGATTAAAGGCGGTAAACTGTTCACTTTGCTTTACGGCTACAGTTTCGGCCAGAAGATAACCCAGCATCGCCGAACCCGCGACAAGCACGGTAAAAACAATAATAAGATAAATAGATAAAAAGACGGTGCGTCCGCGCATGTGCCTATAAAAGCACAAAATCGCTTTTTTTTCAAGCACGAGAGCGCGCAATACGGGGCAGACGCATCAGGTGGAGTAGATAAAAGTACAGAATAATGGGGGTGTCAAAAAATCGCCTGATGCGTTTACCGAACCGAAAATAATGTAAGTGTTTGCCTTTTTGATCGATATGATATAGAATATAAAAATAAAGCTTTTGTAGCCGTTTCGAATTCTGCCGGGGTTTTACATGAAGAAAGTTGTGCGGGCCGTTATTCTTCCGGTCTTAGTTTTTTGTCTTTTTATTGCCTGTAAAAATTACACGGCAGATATCGAGGACTATTTAAGCTATTGGTCAAGCGAAGCATCGATTGCGGATTATACATTCGATCCGCCACCTCAAACCGATGCTGAAGGAGTGCGCTGGTTTTCTTCTAAAACGGCGGTAACGGTTACGTTTACCGTGAATAATCCTAAGAATTTTAATTTTAAAATGCCGGAGGATTCCGGCGCTCCTGCCGATATTGTAACATTTCCGCGCATTCGGAATGAGCCTGATAAAAATGCTGCGATTGCATTGCAACCCGGCATCGATTATCAATTTAAGAAAATTTCAAATACCAAGTTGGCACTTACCTATACCCCGGCCTTTTTGCAGAAGCATGAATGGGGCAGGGGAGATATAACTCCTTCCATTATATTGTATATCACGGACGGAAGACATTTTGAGCAAGCCGTTCAGGGGACTCTCAAGGTAAATACTCCGCCTCCGGCAATAACACACTATACCCTTGCAAAGACAAAAACGAATGATCCCGGAAAGGATGCTTATTATGTTTTATGTTTGCAAGTACCCGATATGGATGTACGGGTTACCGGCGAGCTTCTCCACAAGGATATTGTCGGTATTGAAATCAACGGAACAACGTATTCTCTTTCCGTAAATGAGGCGCAACATACATTTATAAAACCTGAAGATACCGCTTTTTTAAATATAACGGACGTGGAGAAACTTGAAGCCAATGCGGAGAATATTCCTTCCGGTTGGGTGCTTTATTTTAAAACCGATGTTCCGGTAAAGGACGGTAGTGCGAAAAAAGACTATACGGTGAAATTGACCGATGTAAAAGGTTTGACGTCACCGGAGCTTAAAGCGGCTACCAAACCGAATACCCTGCAGCAGGAAACGCGGACGGTAACCTTTAATCTTGCAGGCGGAAATATCGACGGCAATACAAATGCTATTACAATGACCGGCATTCCGGGAACTTCGTTTACCGCGCCTGAAAATCCTACCAAAGACGGCTATACCTTCAACGGCTGGGCTCCTTCATTGCCTTCGCCTCTGACATTCCCGGTAGCAGATACGGCATATACTGCGCAGTGGATACCAAAGACCTATACCGTAACATTTAAAGTAGACGGTGAGCATGGCTCTCTAACAGGCACGTATGAAGGCGCGGATAAAACGGCGAGCGGTTCAACTGAGCGGAAATTTGAATCCGTTCCGCACAATAGTACGATAACCTTTACCGCAACGCCTGATTCCGGCTATGAAGTAGACGGCTGGACGGATGCGGTTCCTGATTCCAGCGATAATAAAAATGCTTCTCTAACGGTGCAGGATAATGTAACCGTTACCGTCAAGTTTAAGCAGCAGGCTGCGCCGATAACCACGTGGGAAGCCTTACGAACCGCAGTTCAAGACGCTTCCGACGGCGCCGTTATCGAAATAGCAAATGATCTTACGTATGGATTTGATAGTGCGAGCTCTATAATCGAGGTAAAAAAGAATATCACTATAAAGTCAAAAGGCGGTAATACCTATACTTTAAATGCCGGCGGAAAGGGAGCCGATGGCGGGGTCGCTAATCCCAAGGTTATCGGTATTTTTGAGGTGAAGGGCAATAAAACATTAAAACTCGAACACTTAATGCTAACCAAGGCAGAAAAATATGCCGTCTATGTTGCGCAGAGTGGTTCCCTTACAATGAAGAATGTAACGATTAAAGACTGTAAGACCCAATATAATGCTGCCGGTATTTACTTTAATAAGGGCAAAGATTTAACACTTCTTGAAAACTGTATAATAGAAAAGTGCAAAGGAAAGGGCGTCCAGTCGTCCGGCGGCATTGATATTGAAGAGCCGACAGGAACGGTGAGCATAAAAGATACGACAATTAAGGATTGTGCGGCTCAAGCTAACGGTGGCGGTATCAATCTTTATAACGTTAATAACGTCCAATGTAAGTTGGAAAATGTAAAGGTTGATAACTGTAGTGCACTGAGAGGAGGCGGTATACACGCTAAAGCAGGAACCCTTACTATATCGGGAGGTCTTTTTAGAAGTAATGCGGCAAGTGGTTCAATTGCAAACGGTGGGGGCGGCGCTATCTATAGCGAAGGCGCTGAAATTACTATAACAGGGTGTACCATCGGAGACGATGATACAAACAACGGGAACTATGCGGTACAGGGCGGCGGTATCTTTGTCAGTGAAGATGCTAAATGTACTTTAAACGCAGGTACAAAAATCAGCGGTAACACTGCTATGCCGATGGGAGTAGACGACGGTAACGGCGGCGGTATTTTTGTGAATAGAGCTTCATCCGGCACTGCGGCGGGTATATTAACGATTAATGGAGCTGAAACGAACCATGTTATCATCTCCGGGAATACGGCTGACTACGGCGGGGGACTATATAACTATGGGAAGGCAAATATTAAATATGCCGAAATTCAAGGAAACAGTGTAGAACATAACGGCGGCGGGATGTTTAATGCGGGAACTTGTATGATGGACGGTGTTATGCTGCAGAATAATAAAGCTGAAAGTGAAGGCGGCGGCATCTATAGCAATAAAGAACTTACGCTCGAAAACACTACCGTTACCGGCAATGAGGCAACAACGAGCGGAGGGGCTATACAGATCGCAACCGCCGATTCGGTCTTCAATATGTCGGGTTCTACGATTATTACGTTAGATGCAAGCAAGAATGACATATATTTGACGAATGATGCCTTTATCACGCTGACCGGTGAGCTAACCGCTACGGGAAAGATTGCACGTATTACGTTAAACAGTTCGGGCGGTTATCAAAACAACCGAGAAATAGTGAAGGGCGATTCCGATTTTACCATTCCGTCAGGCTATGATACTAAGTTTGAAATAACGGATAAAATAGGCAGCCCTCAGCACTGGAAACTTATTTATCAAAGTAAGGCGTTAAAGCTTAAGCAGAACTAAATTTTCTCTCCGCTTCTGTACGGTTTTTCTTTGCATTTTCTTGCAATTCCGTATATAATGCGGTTGCCATGGTGAGTATGGAAACGGAAGCGTGTGAAGTATTATATCGGTTTTTTAGAACCGCATCTGAATATATTGAAGGATACCGCAGCGATGCGCCGTATCCCGAATCGTTTGCATTTGCCGGAGATTCAACGGCTGCGGCTGCGACAACGAGCGCTGCGGTGAATGTCGACTCTACTGCAGTCGACGCTGCGGCAAATGTTGACTCTACTGCTGCCGGAGCTTCTGCTGCAGCGTATCCGGCAGGTACCGGCAATGAACAAAGCGGTATCGGCAAGGCGGCATTGACCGGTTTTACCAAGCATAACGGTTTTGCAGCTGATGATAGCTTTGCGGAGTCAGCGGGCGGCTCCGCTTCCGGCGGAATGTATACGGAGACGGTAGGCGGTAACGGCGGAACGCTGTTTCGGTCGATGCAGGAGATTTACGCTGCGGTTGCGCAGTGTTCCGCCTGCGTGTTGGGGCAAACCCGTACTCA